>JBBAKZ010000378.1:0-3251 GCA_040403275.1 Arcicella sp.
TTTAATATAACTAGAATAATTGAAATAATTGCGAAAAATTCACAAACGTAAGGAATAGCATGCTAGTCGAGTGTAAAAAGTTGTTTATTACTACCCGCACAACAATCAAGTATGGGCTAAGCTTGACAGAATGATATTTTCTACTTAATTTTATACATTACCACAAAATCCCTGTCTAATCATGCAACTTTCTTTAGTTTCCGAATTGCCCGAATTGGAGAAAAAAGTCTTCTTGGATATCTACGCAACGGTCTATTTCGATACTAGACGAAACCGCCCAAGACTAAAAACCATTGACGGTCAAAGAATTCCCTGTGATTTGAAGGTTGGTTGCCCCATGAAAATTATTTCAGAATTTCCCGAGGGTACGATTTATAAATTAGATGCACGTTTAGTTCAAAAAAATGGTCGTCGGCCTTATTTTTTAACCATTAATAAAAATAAAGTTCAACGAGCTATTGAGTTTTTTGATCATAATATTCAAATACAAAAAGGCTTGAAATTGGAACAAAAAGCGAAAAGAATAACCTTTGAGAAAATTAAAAAAGAGAAAGAGCCTGTGAAGGTTTTTGAGGAAATTTCAATTTTTTAATCTTTTAATGCTTTCAATTACCCGATGAGAATCCCATTAATCCTTTTCATATTCCTAGTTTGCTTTCAATCAGTTGCTCAAAAAACATTTTGGGCGAGTAGAGTAATCGCCTTTTCTTCCGAATATATTGATGCCAACACCACGAAAGAAAATCGAGCAATTCAAGCTTTGGGTAAACCCAATATCTTACCTCAATATGGAAAAAGTGTTTGTGCTTGGCAACCTCAGACGCAAGATAATCCACTCGAAGAATTTCTCATCGTAGGTTATGATACTTTAATGTCCATTAGACAGGTGGCGATTGCTCAAAATTTTGGCCAAGGGTGCATCGTTAAGGTTGAAGCTTTTGATGAATTTGACAATTTGAAACCACTTTGGGTTAATAAATATTTCCCAACCGCCGAAGTTGGCAAAATGTTGAATATTATTCTTCCAAAATTAACGAATTTCAGGGTCAGAGGCATTAAAATTGTGCTAAATACCGCCTTAGTGAAAGATTGGAATCAGATTGATGCCATTGGGATTTCGCAATCTGAAATACCAATTAAGGCCACGATAAACGTTGCTAAGAATTTGCCCGCCGAAATTGTGAAAGAAAATTTAGGCTCGAATGTCAATTCGGCTTATCGAGAAATCGCTCCTGTCATTTCTCCAGACGGTAAAACCTTATATTATACTCGGTGGAAACATCCCGAAAATTTAGGAACCGCTAAAAATCAGGATGTGTGGTTTTCTGAAATTCAGAAAGATGGTAAATGGGGTTTGTCAAAACCCCTTGGGCAACCCATTAATAATACTGAACATAATGCCATTTGTGCTATTTCACCGGATGGAAAAACGATTTTATTGAATAATATTTATTTAAAAGATGGTTCAATGTCAAAGGGTGTTTCTATGTCCACCAAAACACCAACTGGCTGGGCCTTTCCAAAATCAATTTCGGTAAAAAACTTTAGAAACAAGTCTGATTACGCTGAATACAGCTTTTCGCCGAATGGACAAGTCATGATCATGACGGGACAATTTTCGGAAACACAAGGCGGAAAAGATATTTACGTCTCATTTTTACAACCTGACGATACGTGGTCAGAACCAAAAGATTTAGGCAAAAAAATCAACTCGGCCGATGAAGAAAGTACTCCTTTCATCGCAGCAGATGGAAAAACCCTTTATTTTTCAACCAAAGGAATCAGTGGTTTTGGTAATAATGACATTTTTTTAAGCAGAAGGTTGGATGATACATGGTTGAAATGGTCTGAGCCAGAAAATTTGGGTTCAGTTATCAATACGCCCGAGTGGGATGGTTATTTTACCATTTCAGCTTTATCTGATTTTGCTTATTTCAGTTCTCAAGAAAATTCATTGGGCGATGAAGATATTTTCAAATTATCCGTTCCCGAATCAATCAAACCCAATGCTGTTGTTCAAGTGACCGGTGGGGTGTATAATAAAGTGGATAACAAACCCATTTCCGCCCGTATCAATGTACAATCCACGACGGATGGTGACACTGTTTGCGTGACCTACGACCCGCTCACAGGCGATTATAAAATGATGTTGCCGACCAAACAGAGTTATACAATTTCTGCCACTAAAAAAGGTTTTATGGCAGTATCGGAGCCTTTAGATTTTACGAAAGAAAATAATTTTAAAGAAGTAAAAAAGAATATTTACCTCCTCCCCATTGAAGCAGGACAAAAAATGACCTTGAATAGCGTATTTTTTGAACAAAGTAAGTCTTTAATCCTTGATACTTCATTCCCAGAGTTGGATAGAATTGTGAAAGCGATGAAAGAAAATCCAACCATGGAAATTATGTTGGAAGGACACACGGATAATCAAGGCGATTGGAACGCCAATTTAATTTTATCAAAAGAACGAGTTGAAGCCGTACAGAAATATTTAGCTTCTAAAGGCGTAAATATGAAAAGAATTCAAGTACAAGGTTACGGTTCAACTCGACCAATTGCCAGTAATAATTCCGAAGAAAAACGCAAGTTGAACAGACGAGTTGAAATAACTATTATTAAAAACTAAAAGGCGGTTCAGCGAGAAGTTAATTTGCATGAATCGGAAAAAATAATTATTTTTTCGGTCATAACAATTGTTTTTTCGGACGAATAGCTAAATCGGTATAATTTTTGCGTAAAGGTAACATAACCTTAATATATGGTCTCGATGCTCAAAAAAACCGTTCCTTTTTTGTTTTTCTGGTTATTTATTATATTCCCAGCGTTAGCTCAAAAAACGTATTGGGCAAGTAAAGTATTAGAATTTTCTTCCGAAAGAGTCATTCCTTTTCAAACTACAGAGTATAAAGCGATTCAAGCACTAGGGAAACCAAATGTATCATCTAATCATGCCGTTAGCATTTCTGCGTGGGAACCTTATTCATCCGACAATTCCGTTGAGGAATATATAACCGTTGGTTTCGATACGTTGATAGCGATTCGTCAAGTAGCCGTTGCTGAAAATTACGGACAAGGTTGTATTTCAAAAATAATTGCTTTAGATACAAAATCGACGCCTCATCTACTTTTTCAGAGCAGTAATGAACCCTTGAAAAGGCTTTCAAAGGGCAATATGCTAAATATTTATTTGCCCGAAAGTACGCCATATATGGTTCTTGCAATTAAATTAATATTGAATACAGGGAAAA
>JBBAKZ010000379.1:0-3246 GCA_040403275.1 Arcicella sp.
CGGGTGCTTGCGAGGCGGAATGTCCTAAAGGAATATCTTTGGAGAATATTGCTCGTATGAACCGTGAATATTATGGCGCTGTGCTTTCTTCAAAATAAGGTTTAGAAAATTAGATAATAAAGCCGTTTCAGGAGACTGAGACGGCTTTTTGAGTTTAAGGACAAACGTTAACAAACCTTTAACAAAACCAAAATACTACTTTACCTAATTTTCTGTTCTAATGTACAAATCACATTTATAATAACAAGAACATGAAAAAATATATGATTGCCGTTTTGATGGTTATCTCAACTATTGTTTCGGTAAATGCACAGTACGGTAATCAGGATTATGCCAATAACGATGATAGATATTATTACGACAACGACTTTGATTGGCATTGGGATATTCGGGTGAAAATTAGCAATGGAATTCAGCGTGGATTGCTTACCCAAAAGGAAACGAACAGACTATACGGAATCTTAGAAGAAGTAGAACGGAAAGAATATGCTTATCAAGTTGATGGACTTTTCAGTGGTTGGGAACAACAAGAAATTTGGGAAGATGTAATCTATTTAAACCAACGTTTTGGCGTAGAATTAAACGATTATGACCGTAATTTTTACGGTTTCGATGGTGATGGATACGACCGCCGTGGATATAATAGATGGTTTAATCAAGGAGGATACGATTTTTTTAGATTCGATAAAAGAGGTTTTGGTAGTTTAAGATTAGGCTACGTTCCCCGTCCAAATTATCATGGTTGGTATAGAAATAATAATAATTTTATTGCCCGGAAATATTATACCGAAAGACCTAATTATGATCAAAGAGGAAATAATCAATTTGGAAACCTTGAGAATAGAAATTACGGAAATTCAAGAGGTGGTAATGCTGATTACAACCGAAATAGACCTTATGGAAACGATTACAGCAGGAACTCGCAAATAATTGATGGAAATAGGAATGATAGACTAGAAATCCCCAATAACCGCCCCAATAATAATGGTGGAGGTTTTCCAAATGGCGGCGGCAGACCCGAAAGAGTTGAACCTAATCATGGTGGCGGTTTCCAAAACGGTGGCGGCAGACCCGAAAGAGTTGAATCCAACAATGGTGGCGGTTTCCCTAACGGTGGCGGCAGACCTGAAAGAGTTGAACCTAACAATGGCGGAGGGGGAAATGGAAACCCACAAGGTAACGGTGGTGCTAGACCAGAGAGAACTGAATCTAATAATCGCACGGATAATGGAAATCGGCGAATTGGGAGTAATAATCATTCAGAAGGTGGTTCTCAAAATGGCGAAAATGGCGGACATAGAGGGCCAAGATAAAGAATTTGGGTAGTAGGGAAATTGCTTACTACCCAATTTTTTTAATTATCTTTTCATTCTAGGCTACCTTTAAAGAATGGTTTAGGCTTTAAGACTGATGTGATAACTAACTGAATATTAATTAGCCGAACATTTTTAAAAGAGGTTTTATTATGAGGTAATTGATTAAAATTTCAGGAGTTTGGTTTAATAAATCCAAATACCTACAATCCCTACCACTTCAATTATTTTTTCCTACAAAACAAAAAGCACCTAATTGCATTTATATCTATTAAAGTGTTCCCTTCTCAACATAAAGATTCTTCTTGTGTCTGCCTGAGTGAAATAACGATAATTAAATTCAAAATATATTCTACAACAGGTGAATCTTTTAAAATCAACACGTTAATTTTAATAATAATTTTATAGTTTTGATTTAAAATTTAAAATCATCAATAAATGGCAAAATATTCATTATTAATTAACGGACAAACAAAAACGGTGGACGTTGAAGAAGACACTCCTCTTTTGTGGGTTTTGCGTGATACCTTGGCACTTACAGGGACAAAATATGGCTGTGGAATGGCTCAATGCGGTGCTTGTACGGTTCATTTGAACGGGACTGCAACTCGTTCATGTGTTTTGCCAGTTTCAGTCATTGGCAAATCCAAAATTACGACTATTGAAGGTCTTTCAACCACTGGAACGCACCCTGTTCAGAAAGCTTGGAATGAAATGGATGTACCGCAATGTGGTTATTGTCAAGCGGGACAAATGATGACGGCGGCGGCTTTTTTGAAGGAAAATAAAAACCCAACCGATGCCGATATTGAAACGGCAATGTCGGGTAATATCTGTCGCTGTGGCACGTATCACCGAATACATGATGCGGTGAAATTAGCGGCAAAATCATCTAAATAAATTCCTCAAAACGCAGAGAAAACATGGAAAATATAAAAAATAACAGTCGCAGGAATTTTCTCAAAAATTCTTTGATGGCGAGTGGAGGTTTGATTTTGGGCTTTAATTGGTTGAATAATGAAGCGGTTGCCGCCAATATTATCGAACAAGCAACTGCCGAAAATATTACCTCAAATGCCTTTCTTTCAATCGCTCCAAACGGAATAATTACAATTTTTTCACCCAATCCAGAAATTGGTCAAGGCATAAAAACTGCCTTTGCTGTCATTGTAGCAGAAGAATTGGATGCAGATTGGAAAAATGTTGTGGTAAAACAGGCTCATTTAGATGCCAAAAAATACGAACGACAACTGACGGGTGGGAGTGGCGCAATCAAGCATTCTTGGGAACGCCTACGCAAAGCGGGTGCAACTGCCAAACAATTATTGGTGGAAGCAGCGGCTCAAAAATGGTCGGTGGATGCCTCAACTTGTAAGACCGAAAATAGCTTTGTGATTTCTTCTACTGGTCAAAAATTGTCTTACGGAGAATTATCCGAAGCGGCTTCAAAATTGCCGATTCCGAAAGATATAAAATTAAAGAAAACCGAGGATTTTAAACTGATTGGAAAAACGACAAAAAGTGCTGACAATCATGATGTAATTACGGGCAAACCCGTTTACGGGATTGATTTCAAAACGGAGGGAATGTTGTTTGCCCAAATTCAACGTCCGCCAGCTTTTGGCTTGAAATTGAAATCTTTTGATGCTTCAGAAGCTAAGAAAATGTCAGGTATTACGGATGTAGTTTCGTTTGGAAATAAAGTGGCGGTGGTTGGTAAATCCACTTGGCAAATTATGAAGGCACGGAAAGCCTTGAAAATTGATTGGGAAAAAGAAAAAGATCTGGAAAGTGATGCTGACCATAACCGTATTTTTACGGAAATGATGGAAGGAAATAAAGCCGAAGTCCGACGGAAAGATGGCGACGTTGAAAAAGCATTTAGTGAGGCCTACAAAGTTATTCAGGCCGAGTATCAATGTCCTTTTTTGCC
>JBBAKZ010000380.1:0-944 GCA_040403275.1 Arcicella sp.
TCGGCCTCCTCATTCGGTTTACAGCCTTACGAACTGATTGTAATAAAAAATAAAGAAACGCTGGCACAAATTCAACCTTTAGCTTACAACCAACCTCAAATTGGCGAAGCGAGTGCTTTGATTGTGTTTGCAATTTGGGACAAAATAACGCAAGAAAGAATTGACGCTTTCTTTACTTCAATCTCTACGCAACGAGGAATTCCAGTTGAAGCTTTGGCTGGTTACAAAGCCATGGTCGAAGGTTCAATGTTACCGATGGATGAACAAACGGCTTCGGCTTGGATGGCCCGTCAGGCTTACATTGGTTTAGGAACAGCTTTAACTGCTGCTGCGATGGAAGAAGTTGATACGTGTCCGATGGAAGGATTTACCCCAACAGCTTTAGACGAATATTTGAATTTATCGGCAAAAGGTTTGAAAAGTGTCGTGGTTTTAGCGGTTGGCTACCGTGATGAAGAAAATGACCCGACTTCAAAAATGAAAAAAGTTAGAAAATCGGTAAATGATTTTGTAACGATTTTATAAAATATTCAAACGGGTCATTTTTACCAAAATGACCCGTTTTTCCTCCAAATTTCCCAAATTTTCTCCTTTTCAAAGATTGCCTAAATCCAATAATTTGTTTTTGTAAATTATTGCCAACAGTGATGCTGAAATTTCAGGGTTTTATTTAGACAAATTGAAATTTTTTATTACCTTCTTTTACAAGTTGGTTGGACTCTTTGACTTCCGAAAAATATCCTCCTTAAAATTGCATAAAAAAAAAAAATTGTAAAGTTTAAAGAGAATATCAACCAAAATTTGGCTTTCTTGTGGGAAGGCTTTAGATGATTTATATTCAAAAATTTTACTGGTAGAATCCCCATGGCGACAAGATAGTCTAACGTTAAAGTTAGTTGTTAATTTCATGTCCCCCGAAAATTACTAAATTGTTAAACTAAACT
>JBBAKZ010000380.1:954-3239 GCA_040403275.1 Arcicella sp.
TATTTCGTCCACAAAATCCAAAAAATATGAAAAAAATAGCTATTGTCCTACTTATCAATTTCCTTTCATGCGCAATTAAGGCTCAAATATTATCCGTATCCCAACAGGATTCCGCTTTTATTCGGGAAAATTATATTAAAACGCAAGTCCAAATTGCCATGCGTGATGGCATAAAACTATTTGCCAACGTTTATACCCCAAAAGATGCTTCGCCAACGAATCAGTATCCGATTGTGATGCAAAGAACTTGTTACGACGTATCGCCTTATGGCAAAGATGAATATCCTAAAATGTTGTATTATTCACGGTACATGATGCGTGAAAAATTTATTTTCGTGAATCAAGACGTTCGGGGACGTTGGATGTCTGAAGGAGTTTGGACGAATATGACCCCTCAAATACCCAATAAAACCAAAAATACGGACATTGATGAATCTTCGGATACCTATGATACAATAGAATGGTTGGTGAAAAATCTGCCCAATAATAATGGGAAAGTTGGTCAATACGGTATTTCCTACCCTGGGTTTTATACGGTTGCGGGCGCACTATGCGGGCATCCTGCGTTGAAAGCTTCTTCGCCACAAGCACCGGTTTCTGACTTTTTCTTTGAAGATTTTCATCATAATGGTGCATTTACACTTGGATATGGCTTGACTTTCCCCGTTTTTGGCGTGCAACACCCGAAGCCAATGTCAGATTCTTGGTACGATGATAAATATCCTAAAATCAATACCTTGGATGGTTTTGAATGGTACAAAACCATGACGCCTTTAAAGAATTTTACGAAAATTTATGGCGATAATTTCTTTTGGCAAGAACATCTTGAACACCCAAATTATGATGATTTTTGGCAAAAACGGAGCATTATTCCTCACTTAAAAAATATCAAAAATATCCCCGCCATCATGACGGTAGGGGGTTGGTTTGATGCCGAGGATATTACTGGACCATTGGCGGTGTACAAAAACATTGAAAAAAATAATACAAATAACTACAATACAATCGTAATGGGGCCTTTTGGACACGGCGATTGGGCTCGTGAGAATGGCCATCATTTTCACTCAAATATTTATTTTGGCGATAGTATTGCAACGTATTTTCAGAAAAATATGGAGTTAAAATTCTTCAAACATTTTTTGAAAGGAGCAGGAGATGAAAAATCAGGTTTGCCCGAAGCATTTTTGTTTGATACGGGCAAAAAAGAATGGCGTGAATTTTCGGAATATCCTTCTAAAATTGCTCAAAAAGTCGATTTTTATCTAAATCCAAACGGAAAAATCAATATGGGAACCATGGCAAAAGGATTTTTGGAATATATTTCAGACCCGGCAAAACCAGTACCTTATACCGAAGACCCGAAGGCAATCTTAGGTTTCTCTCCCCGTAATTACATGAGTGAAGACCAACGATTTGCGGGTAGAAGAAGTGATGTATTAGTTTTTGAAACGGATGTTTTGACCAATGAAATGACTCTGGGAGGTGAAATTAAAGTAAATCTCAAAATCTCTACGACTGGAACGGATGCTGATTTTTTCGTAAAATTGATTGATGTTTATCCGGGCAGTGAACCCAACACTCCCTTTACGCCTAAAAATATTACTTTGGGCGGATATCAGCAAATGGTGCGCAGTGAAGTTATGCGTTCACGTTTTAGAAAATCATTTGTAAAGCCCGAGCCTTTGATTGCCAATCAAAAAACGGATGTTAATTTCCGTTTGCAAGATGTATTGCATACCTTCAAAAAAGGCCATAAAATTATGATTCAAGTGCAATCAACGGCATTCCCCTTGTTTGATATCAATCCTCAGAAATACGTTGAGAATATTTATAAAGCCAATGAAGCAGATTTTATTAAAGCTACCCAACGAGTTTATGGAGATAGTAAAGTGACCGTTGAGGTTTTGAAATAAAATTACTTTACCACCAAGGCTGTAAAAGTCACCAAGTATTTTTTCTTGTTGGCTGACAGGCTTGGTGGAAAAAATTAAACATAACAGAAACGTTTGGGAAATGGCATTCGTAATGCAGCAAGAGCTTTGTCATATTTGGAGGAAAATAACAAAAATATTCAATCCCAAATAGCCTTCAATCCGTTTACGAATCAATTCCCTTTGTCGGTTTTTTTGGAAAAGTTTAATGCTCAACTATAAAATCCTCTCGCATCGGATTAAATACATCAATCAAGACTCCATCTTCCAGACAAATGGCTCCGTGAAGTACCTCAGAAGGCACAAAATAAACATCGCCATCCTTCAATGTTTTCATTTCACCATCAATTGTAA
>JBBAKZ010000381.1:0-3218 GCA_040403275.1 Arcicella sp.
TTTATACATATTTGTATTTAGTCGTAAATGGTTGAAGGCTAATAAATTAGCCAGATTTTCATTGATATTGTTTTCCATACTTATGCTAATAATATTGAAAAATAATATTGGTAATCCACTTTTAATTCCCATCATTATTTACATGTTTACCATTACAATCATGGCAATTTCTGCCGCTGAACGTAATACAAATCCTAAAAGTTATCGACTTGTTTTGTTAGGAGCAGTTTTGTTTGTTTTATCCGATTCTTTGATTGCTATGAATGAATTTGTAAATCCAATCCAATTTTCAACCATATTGATTATGGGAACCTACATATTTGCCCAATACTTCATTTGTATTGGTTTTTTAAAAAGATTAACCGTAAATTTTAACTAAAATTTCAAGAAAATGCCCTCAATAACCATCAATCAAGTAAAGTATCATTACACTGACACACAAAAAGGAGATGAAATAATCATTTTTTCACATGGATTATTGTGGAGTGGATATATGTTCCACAAGCAAGAAACCTTTTTGAAGGATCGTTTTAGAGTAATTACGTATGACCATCGAGGACAAGGCAAAACGGAAGCACCTGAAAATGGTTATGACATGGAGACACTTTATGAAGATGCAGTTGCCTTGATTGAAGCGCTTTCTCCCCATAAAAAAGTCCACTTTGTGGGACTTTCAATGGGCGGATTTATTGCCATGCGGATTGCCGCCCGTCGGCCTGATTTATTGAAATCGGTCATTCTCATGGAAACGTCTGCCGATGCTGAGCCTCCAGAAAATGCGGGTAAATATAAGACTTTAAACACCGTGGTAAAGTGGCTTGGCACTTGGGCAGTGGTTGGAACCGTCATGCCAATTATGTTTGGGCAGAAATTTTTGAACGATGAGTCAAGAAAATCTGAGCGAAATGACTGGAAGACTCAATTAAAATTGTGCAAATCGCCCGGTATTGTGAAAGCGGTTGCGGGAGTGATTGAACGAAAATCAATTTTTGATGAATTGTCAAAAATTACAATCCCAACATTGATCATGGTTGGCACCCAAGATGTAGCAACAGTTCCAGCAAAAGCCGAAAGAATTCACACCCAAATTGCTCATTCTCAATTAGTTTATCTAGAAGGCGGTGGCCATACCTCCTCCATAGAAGAACCCGAACAAGTGAATTTGGCGATTGATAATTTTTTGAAATCAATTGCCTAAATCAACAAAACGATTTCTATATAATTTGTTCTCAATAGGTTTCTACGTAATTTGCGGGAAACTCATTAAAAAGCATGTCCAGAAAATATTCCATTATTATTCCAGTTTATAATCGTCCGGACGAAGTTGAAGAATTATTGCAATGCCTTGTAAATCAAACGTATAGTAATTTTGAAGTGATTATTATTGAAGATGGTTCCGTCATTAAATGTGAGGAAATAATTGAAAAATATAAGCATACGTTAGAAATTAATTATTACTTCCAACAAAATACGGGACAAGGTTTTGCTAGAAATACCGGTTTTAAATATGCCCAAGGTGAATATTTTATTGTGTTGGATTCGGACGCTTTAATTGAAAATAAGTACCTCGAAATCGTTGATAATCAACTAAATACAAACTTTTTAGATTTATACGGAGGTCCAGACCGTGACCATCCAAATTTTTCTCCCATTCAAAAAGCCATTAGTTATTCAATGACTTCACTTTTCACCACGGGTGGAATCAGAGGCAGCAAAAAGAATTTAGGTGGAACGTTTCATCCCCGTAGTTTCAATATGGGTCTTTCAAGAGCCGTTTGGGAGCGAACCAAAGGATTTATTATCACGAGAATGGGAGAAGATATTGAGTTTTCCATTCGTGCGATTTCATTGGGTTTTAAATCTGGATTAATCTCCGAAGCCTTCATTTACCACAAACGTAGAACCAGTTTTTCGCAGTTTTTTAAGCAATTAAAGTTTTTTGGAAAAGCACGGATAAACATTAGTCGCTTTTTTCCGAAAGAACTTAAACTGGTGCATACATTTCCGATGCTTTTCACCTTGGGCTGCCTTTCAATTCCTATATTTTACTTCATTTATATACCATATTTTTTCGCTGGAATCATCTTTTTATTGCTCTATATTCTATTGAATTTTATTGATTCAACTTTGAAAAATAAAAGTATAAAAGTAGGTTTATTAAGCGTAATAGCCGTTTTTGTTCAATTATTTGGATACGGCATTGGTTTTATCATCGAAGGTTGGAAACGACTTTTTGAAGAAAAAGGCTATAAACAAACAGGAGAACGGATTGAATATCCTTCTTGATTAAACAAATTGGCGTTAGGATTTAGTTGTTAGGCAATAAATTTGTAAATCATTATTTATCAAGCTATTGCAAAGCATTAACTCAAACTAGTTTTTAACGAGTACTTAGAAAAATAAACTTATACCCAAATGAAAAAATACATATTTCCTTTTTTACTGCTAATTTTCCAACAGTCAACTGCACAATTTTTCAAAAAAGACAAAGGCTTAGCGCATACTTTTTCGATTGTAGCGAAAGATAAAAAAACGGGTGAAATGGCCGTTGGCGTGCAAAGTCACTGGTTTAGCGTTGGCACTTCGGTTTCGTGGGCGGAGGCTGGCGTTGGGGCGGTGGCTACTCAATCGTTTACCAATAAATCTTTCGGAATCAGAGGTTTAGCACTTCTAAAAGAAGGAAAAACCGCCCAAGAAGCCCTTGATATTTTGTTGTCAGATGA
Source organism: Arcicella sp. (assembly GCA_040403275.1). Taxonomy (GTDB): domain Bacteria; phylum Bacteroidota; class Bacteroidia; order Cytophagales; family Spirosomataceae; genus Arcicella. Next base: position 2,724 of record JBBAKZ010000381.1, read on the forward strand.
TGCAGGAAGAGAAGTTCGTCAGGTCGGAATTGTGGATGCCAAAGGAAATGTCGCCAATTTTACGGGCAAAAATTGTGTGGATTTTGCGGGACAACTGAAAGGCAAAAGTTTTGCGGTTCAGTCAAACATGATGCTAAATGATAAGGTGCCAATGGCGATGAAAACTGCCTTTGAAGCCAATTCAAAACTGCCTTTGGCGGAACGAGTTTTGGCAGCCTTAAAAGCAGCCCAAAAAGTGGGTGGAGATATTAGAGGAAAGCAATCAGCGGCCATTTTAGTGGTAAAAGGAGAAGCGACGGGCAAGCCTTGGGACGAAAACCATTTGGTAGATTTGCGAGTGGATGATCACGCCGCCCCTCTGGTAGAAATGGAAAGATTATTGAAAACACATCGTGCCTACGAACACATGAATAATGGCGATTTGGCAACGGAAGTAAATGATATAAAATTAGCCATGCAAGAATACGAAGCCGCCATGAAAATGTTTCCTAAAAA
>JBBAKZ010000382.1:0-3203 GCA_040403275.1 Arcicella sp.
ACAGCTACTTCGTCTTTTGAAGTATATTGAATAATCTCAGTACATAAGTTTGAAGATTTTATGGTACCTAAATTCTTCTGGTTCGACTTGTTATTTGCGTGATCTTTAAACAACATATAAGGAGTACCCGTCTCGGTTTGTGATTCCAAAATTTCGAACCATAAATCTTGAGCTTTTACTACTTTACGAGCTTTACCCGCTAATTCATAACCACTATATAATTTCTCGAATTCTTCTCCGTGCGAATCTGCCATTCCCGGACATTCGTGCGGACAGAACAACGACCACACATCATTATCACGAACACGTTTCATGAATAAATCTGGAATCCAAAGGGCATAGAACAAATCTCTTGCTCTCATTTCTTCTTTCCCGTGATTTTTCTTTAACGATAAGAAGTCAAAAATATCAGCGTGCCATGGTTCAATATAAATTGCAAAAGAGCCTTTACGTTTTCCTCCGCCTTGATCTACGTAACGAGCTGTATCATTAAACACTCGTAACATCGGTACAATTCCGTTGGATGTCCCGTTAGTTCCTTTAATGTATGAACCCGTTGCACGAATGTTGTGAATTGATAAACCAATACCACCCGCCGATTGCGAGATGTTGGCACATTGTTTCAACGTATCGTAAATTCCTTCGATAGAATCGTCTTGCATGGTTAATAAAAAGCAAGAAGACATCTGAGGTTTTTGCGTACCTGCGTTGAACAAGGTAGGCGTTGCATGTGTAAACCAGCGTTCTGAAAGCAAATTGTAAGTCTCGATAACCGACTCAATTTCAGCCCCGTGAATTCCTACGGCAACTCGCATAAGCATGTGCTGAGGACGTTCTACGATTTTACCTTCCAATTTCAACAAATAAGATTTCTCTAAAGTCTTGAAACCGAAATAATCATAGCCAAAGTCACGGTCATAAATGATAGCGCCGTCTAATTCAGCAGCGTGTTTTTTAATGACATCAAAAACCTCTTTTGACAGCAGGGCTGCATTTTCACCCGTTTTTGGGTCAATGTAGTTGAATAAGCGTTTCATCGTTGCAGAGAAAGATTTTTGCGTCTCTTTATGCAAATTGGATACTGCTATTCTTGCCGCAAGCACTGCGTAATCTGGGTGCTTGGTAGTCATCGATGCTGCCGTCTCAGCCGCTAAATTGTCTAATTCGCTCGTGGTAACACCATCGTAAAGTCCAGTTATAACTTTTTTTGCCACATCCAAGGGTTGTACAAAGTAAGGGTCGAGAGTGTAGCAAAGTTTTTCGATTCTGGCGGTAATCTTATCAAACTTTACAGACTGGCGTCTACCATCTCTTTTGATAACGTACATAATAATTGGGGTTTTGGTGGAATTCGTCAAAAAATAAAACAAACAGCGGTACTCATAATTTCCCGGTGGTTATGACATCTTAAAACGAGATGGTTTTTGTTAAATCAAATTAAGGATTCTCTTAAAATATGGGGTCGATCTTTCTATATTATTCCGTAGCGATAAACGAATGAAATCTAAATTGAAAGACTTAGCGGGTTCCCAGGGTGGTTATGTGATTTGCAATTCAAAGATAATAATTTATTGATGTAATTACAACGAAAGAAAATGGAAATTTGATTTAAGAATTTTCGGAGTATTTGTAATGTACAACACAAGGTTATGATAATCAGTTTAATATGGGATGAATAACTTAGAATAATTATACAGCACTTTTTTGTGGATAACTTTTCTTTCAAAAAATGGAACTCTTAACAATAAAATAATTTTTGTATCTCACAATAAAAACGTACTTTTGCAATCCTTTTTAGGGAGAGTTATAGAAATTACAAAGTTTTGTAGTTAATCATTTTTAATTTACATTAGTTGTAATTTTCCTCCCAATGCCATAACTCCCCAAAAGTTAGAAATCATTTTTTAACTTTTAATTTTACAACTAAAAACGAGACGGCAGGGAATCGTCTCAAATCAAAATATCATGAAACCAGAAATTCATCCAAATTACAAGCCAGTGGTTTTCCACGATTTGTCGGCTGATTACAAGTTTTTAACACAGTCATGTGTGAACACTACTGAAACTACTGAATTTGAAGGAGCTACGTATCCAGTATTCAAAATCGAGGTTTCTTCTCAATCGCACCCTTTTTACACAGGTAAAAATGTATTACTTGATACAGCGGGTCGTGTTGATAAATTCTACAAGCGTTTCGGCGGTAAGAAAGAAGTGGCTGAATAGTTTTTATAATTATTCTGATAGAAAGCCTTTTAGAGAAATCTAAAAGGCTTTTTTGTTGTAATTTTACAGAAATATATTACCGATTAAGAAATGAATTATATCCTCTTTGACGACCAAAATATTCGTCCCGCTTTATTACCCTTAACCTTTACCCGCCCCGTTTGCGAAATCCGTATTGGGATTCAGACGATTGCTGAAAAATGGAATGATTGTCTGAAAACCGAGGTGTCTTTTCAAACGCAAGATTATTTACAGACAAAATATCCGTTGACGCTTTTGGACGATAATATTTTTATTAACGGAGCCATTTGTCCGAATGCTGAATTGGTAAGCATAATTGAAAATTTACCCGTAAATGCTATTCTTACGCAAGGAACGGAAGTGATTGCGTATAGAAGTAAACAATATAATCCATCGGTTGATGCGTTTGAAAAAACGCTTGTTTATGAAAGAGAATTATTAATTTTAAAGCATTTAACGGATATTTTTACGCATAACCGAGCGGAAATAAAAGCTGATTTTGAGCGCATTACCAAAGGCAGAATTTCACAACCGATTTCGGATAGATTCACCGCTTTTTACAATGAATCTCAGATTTTTATTGAAGAAGGTGCGGATATCAAAGCGGCGGTTTTGGATGCTACGAATGGGTACATTTACATTGGTAAGAATGTGAAGGTTTCGCCAGGCGCAATGATTCAAGGACCGTTTGCTATTTGTGAACAGTCGGTAGTTAATATGGGAGGCAAAATGCGCCCCAATACGACCATCGGGCCGTTTTGTAAAGTGGGAGGTGAAATCAGTAATTCGGTTCTTTTTGGTAATGCCAACAAAGGACACGAAGGATTTATGGGCAATGCGGTCATTGGTGAATGGTGTAATTGGGGAGCGGATACCAATAATTCAAATTTAAAAAATGACTATTCAAAAGTAGAACTTTGGAGCTACGTAACGAATCGTTTTGAGAATACGGGAATTCA
>JBBAKZ010000383.1:0-3199 GCA_040403275.1 Arcicella sp.
TCGGGAAGAATTGATATTTGGAAAGGATATTACGACAAAATCAGAAGTTACGATAGAGATGCGTACGTAATCTTGGAATTATTTTCGGAAGACCGAGAAGAACAAGCACTCACGGATATGGGCATGATGGTTTGGGCCAATCAAAACGGAGATGCCCGAAATGCTGTAAAGGGCCTCAATAGTGATTTTTCTCGTTTTTCATATAAACCCAGAGGATTTAAAACCCCCGCTGCGGTTGGATACATGGAAAGTCACGATGAAGAAAGAATTATTTTTGATGCTTCCAAAACAATCACCTCGTTGCCAACTGTTTTAGAACGTTCAAAAGCGGCTGCGGCCACATTTTTGACCATTCCTGGACCAAAAATGATATGGCAGTTTGGCGAATTGGGCTATGATGTTTCTATTGACCAAAATGGCAGAACGGGGCGTAAACCGATTAAATGGGAATATTTTCAAGAGGCCGACCGTTTGAAATTATACAAGGTTTATGCTGAATTGATTAAATTGAAAACCACGCAAGAAATTTATAGAACAACGGATTTTATGGTGGATTTAGCGGGGCTTGTTAAGAAAATGACATTGACGAATAGCACAAGTAAACTGATTTCAATTGCTAATTTTGATCTTGCAGAGCGTTCGGTTGCTGATATTTTTCCAAGTGCAGGGAAATGGTACGATTTCTTCACGGGCGCTGAATTAGATGTGAGTGATTTAGCCATAAAATATACTTTAAAAGCGGGAGAATTCCACATTTATACGACCAATCCAATTCCCAAGCCCGAAGCTGATTTAGTACCGTGGAAACCCTTAGGAACGATTATTCCATTAGCCCTTGAAGGTGAAATAGAGGAAGGTATAAAATTGTACCCAAATCCAAGCAAAGATTTTATCCAAATAGAAATTCCAGCTTTCGGCAAAGGATATGTTTTCCTAAAAATCAATGATTTAATGGGAAAAATGTTATCCGAAAGTGAATTTAAAGTAGGTCAAAAAAGCTATTCTATTGATATCAAAAATCTAAAAGAAGGAACTTACTTTTTGAATGCGGAACAAGGAGATAAACGATTCGTGAAGAAATTTGTGAAGCAGTAAAACGATTTTCCAGAATCGAAAGGTCATAAAAAAAGGCAAATTCACCGCTACGACCTACCTACCCTTGCTTCGGTCAAGACCTGGGGGATTCAGAGGGAGCTGGTAATTTGCCGATACAAAGATGGGACATTTTGTTGAGTTTACAAAACCAGACTTCAAAATTTATAACATCTCACTTGCCAAGTAGTCTGGTAAACTTTTTAGTATCAGTTATTTACAATACATAAATTATTTTAAATATTTTTCATTTTTTAATCAAATACCATCAGAATGTTAGTTTTTCCTTTCAATAATACCACTTATCACGGAAACCGTCGATTTCCATATTTGAGAAAATTGGTTTGTTTTTTCTTTTTATGTACTGCTTACTGCCTATTGTTAACTGCTTGTACGGGTTCATCAGAAGCATTTTTAGATAAAGCCAAAGAGCAATTGCAAAAAGGAAATGCCAAAGAAGCCCTGCAATATTTGAACCAAGCCATTGATAAAGACCCTGCCAACGCAAAGGCTTTTAATATGCGTGGAGCAGCCAATTTTGAGTTGAAAGATTATGCCAACGCACTGTTGGATTATGAACAAGCCATCAAAATAGACCCTAAAGATTATAAACCTTATTTCAATCGTGCCTCGGTGAAAATGGAGAAATCAGATTGGGAAGGAGCTTTGAATGATTGTACAAAAGCCGCTGAAATTCAACCAGACACGGCTGGTATTTACGTAAAAAGAGGGATTTCTTACGCTGCTTTACTGAAAATTCCAGAGGCGATTAATGATTTTAATAAAGCTTTAAGTCTAAATCCGAAAGAAACCAATGCTTTGTATAATCGAGGAAATATTTACTTTCAGACCAAAGATTTTGTAAATGCCGAGCAAGATTTTTTGGCTGCCGTGCGAATAGATTCAAGATTTGCGAAAGCATTTTATGGATTGGGAATCGTGGAACAACAAATGGGCAAAACAGATGAAGCTTGTATGAGTTTGAAAAATGCCAATCGTTTGGGTTATGCTGATGCCAAGACTGCATTGGATAGTTTTTGCCACTGATTTTGTTATATTTGCACATAAAAATAAAAAATACATGAAATACATTGCCCTAATTTTCACACTCATTTTTCTCCTTTTCGCTGGTTGGCAGTATAATGATCCTGACCCGATACTTTGGATACCCATTTATTTGATTGCAGCTTATGCGACATTCAGGACATTTCAGGGCAAAGCCAACTCCGAAATGTTATTAGTTTTGATTGTTATTTCATTCGCAGGAGGAATGAATTCTTGGAATATGATGACGGCCTGGGAGGGTTTCTTCACGGAAGGCGGCGGATTATCCATGAAATCTCATAATCAAGAACTTGCCCGTGAAGCCTTTGGATTGTGGGTTTGCACCGTCTCTTTTATGATATGTTGGGAGATGGACAGATTTTCAAAAAGAGTTATCAGTAAACAACGGTAATTTATGTCTTATTAATTAAAATAAACTATTCAACCAAAAACATGATGAGAAAATTATTAACCAAAAATTTACTACTGATACTCACTCTTTCGGTTTTTTCGAGTGCTATTTATGCACAACAATTCAAAGTTTTGTTATTCACCAAAACCGACGGATTTCATCACGAATCAATCAATGAAGGCGTGACAGCTATCAAAAAATTAGCAGAACGCAATACTTTTAGTGTAGATTGGCAAGAAAATGCCACCATTTTCAATGATAAAGCCTTAGAAAAATATCAAGCGATAATTTTTTTGAACACCACGGGTAATATCTTGAATGATGAGCAACAAGCCGCTTTTGAGAAATTTATTAAAGCTGGAAAAGGTTTTGTAGGGATTCACTCGGCATCGGATACGGAATATGACTGGGCATGGTACGGAAAATTGGTGGGCATGTATTTCAAGATTCACCCACAACAACAAACAGCTTATTTGAATGTACAAGACAGTAACTTTCCAGGAATGGAGCGTTTTCCAAAGAAATTATTATGGACAGATGAATGGTACGAATTTAAAACCCCAGCCAATGCAAGTGATTTAAAAGTATTGGTTACGATTGACGAAAAATCGTATAATCCTAACACAAAATTGGGTGATAATGAAGGTAAAG
>JBBAKZ010000384.1:0-2562 GCA_040403275.1 Arcicella sp.
AGCATTTTTTTTGTTCGTTTTGAGCCATCTTTTGCCATTTTTTAAAAAAAAAAGAAGGTATAAAATTAACTATTTTGGTACTTCTTAGAATAATACAACACTACGGGCTTATATGTCAATATTTGGGGAATATTTAATAAAAAAAATCTAAAATCTAAATTTTTGTTAACTTTGAAAAATTAAATATTACTGTATTTGTTTTTATGAAAAATCAACTCTTTCAAGAATTTATTTCCCACACCAATGAAGATTGGAAACAGCAGGTTATCAAAGATTTAAAAGGAAAAGATTTTGACGAAAACTTAACTTGGATAATTGACGAAAATATCAAGGTTAATTCTTACTATGCTAGTGAACAAGCGCATGAAATACCCTTAAAATCTGTACAACAATCTCAAAATCAAGGCCTTATAAAAACTTGGAATTATCGAGAAATAATAAAATATAAATCTGAAAAAGAAACTAATGCTTTGATTATCAGCCTGTTAGAAGCGGGGGCTGAATCATTTTTGATTGAATTTAGTGGCTTAATTGAAAATGATTTTGAGGTTAAGAAATTGTTAAGAAATATCAAAATTTCTACTACACCCTTTTTTTTTAAAGTCGAAAATAACGCCTTACAATTAATAAATGAGTTACAAATTGTAGCACCTTACCATTGGAAAGGAGGAATTGATATTGATATACTCGGACGGTATTTTACTTCAGGAAATTATGACTTAAATGAATGGAAGGACATGAAGGAGATTCTTGGGAAAGTACAAAATTACCCCTCTTTTAAAACCCTCATAATTAACGGTAATATATTTCATAATGCTGGGGCAAATGTAGCGCAGGAAGTAGCATTTACCCTTGCCTCCGCCATTGAAACAATTGATAAAATCTCACAACAAAATGTTGCGCTACTATTAATTATACAAAAAATAGAATTTTCAATTTCTGTAGGGACAAATTTTTTTGCTGAAATTGCTAAAATACGGGCTTTGAAATTTCTGTGGAAGAAAATTCTACATGAAGGGTATTGCTTGGATACGCAGGATATTCCCCCAATCGCTATTCATTGCGTAACTTCTTCGTTTTTTAATTCAGCTATTAGTCCGCACACGAATATGTTGCGAGCCACCACCGAATCCATGTCAGCCATTATTGGCGGTTGTGAATCCTTGAGTGTGAGAGCCTTTGATGAAACTTTCCAAGAATCGGATGAATTTAGTCGAAGAATTGCGAGGAACATTTCTACTATTTTAAAAGAGGAATCGTACTTCGATAAAGTTACCGACCCTACAGCAGGCAGTTATTTTATTGAGAATTTGACTTTTGAAATTGCCGAAAATTCTTTCAAACTTCTACAAGAAGTTGAAAATAAAGGTGGAATCGTTGATGCTTTTAAGCAGAATTATATCCAAAATGAGATAAAACATAGTTTTGATAATCAAATAAATGAGTTATCAACCCATAAAAAAATAATGGTTGGGGTAAATAAATTTACGTTTGACGCAACGACAAATAGTAAAACTGAAACGCCCAATCAGCTTAGGATTAATTTAGGTTTTGATTTGTTGACCGATTTGAGACTATCTTCCATTTTTGAAAAATAAGCCATGAAACCTAATTTATTAAATATTAATCTCAATCAAGTTATTGATAATCAAATAGATAAGTCAGAAGGGAAGCCTTGGCGTTCTGCGGAGGGAATATACGTAAAGTCGTATTTTACCAAAGAAGATTTAAAAGAAGCAGAACATCTAAATTTTGCAGCAGGTTTGCCTCCTTATCTTCGAGGGCCTTATTCAACCATGTATCTGCAAAATCCTTGGACAATTCGCCAGTACGCAGGTTTTTCAACGGCAGAAGAATCTAATGCTTTTTATCGTAAAAATTTAGCAGGTGGTCAAAAAGGACTTTCCGTTGCCTTTGATTTGGCCACGCACCGTGGCTACGATTCCGACCATGTCCGAGTACAAGGCGACGTGGGCAAGGCGGGTGTTGCGATTGATTCGGTTGAAGATATGAAAATTCTTTTTGACCAAATTCCTTTGGATGAAATGTCTGTTTCAATGACCATGAATGGTGCAGTTTTGCCCATTATGGCGTTTTATATTGTGGCGGCCGAAGAGCAAGGCGTTTCGCCAGAAAAGTTATCAGGAACAATACAAAACGATATTTTGAAAGAATTTATGGTTCGGAATACGTATATTTATCCGCCTTTGGCCTCGATGAGAATTATCGCCGATATTTTTCAATATACAGCGAGAAATATGCCCAAATTTAATTCGATTTCTATTTCAGGCTATCATATGCAGGAGGCTGGAGCTACTGCAGATTTGGAATTGGCTTACACACTTGCGGATGGACTTGAATACCTTCGCACGGGTGTAAAAGCGGGTTTGGATGTTGATACATTCGCTCCGAGATTATCGTTCTTTTGGGCCATCGGAATGAATCATTTTATGGAAATTGCCAAAATGCGGGCTGGACGAATGTTATGGGCTAAAATTGTTAAAAAATTTAGTCCAAAGAATGATAAGTCGCTGACGCTAAGAACCCATTGTCAGACTTCAG
>JBBAKZ010000384.1:2572-3196 GCA_040403275.1 Arcicella sp.
AGCAATGGCGGCAGCTTTGGGGCATACCCAGAGTTTACACACCAATTCACTGGATGAAGCGATCGCCTTACCAACCGATTTCTCCGCTCGAATTGCTCGAAATACACAGTTATATTTGCAACACGAAACGCAAATTACGAAAGCGATTGACCCATGGGGCGGTTCTTATTATGTGGAATATTTAACGATGGAACTCGCTAAAAAAGCTTGGGCATTGATAGAAGAAGTAGAGGAATTGGGCGGCATGGCAAAAGCAATAGAAACAGGTCTGCCTAAAATGAGAATCGAAGAAGCAGCTGCCCGAAAACAGGCAAGAATTGACTCGGGCAAGGATGTCATTGTGGGCGTTAATAAATATAAAATTTCAGAAGCTACGGTTTTGGAAGTTAGAGATATTGATAATCAAGTGGTCAGAATTTCTCAGATCGAAAGATTGGATAAAATTAAAGCCAAAAGAGATAATAATTTAGTAAATTTAATTCTAGAAAAACTAACAAAATCAGCCGAAACCGGAGAGGGTAATTTATTAACTTTGGCAGTTGAAGCCGCTAGGCTAAGAGCAACTTTAGGAGAAATTTCATATGCTTTGGAAAAAGTATACGGTAGACACAAAGCCATCATTCG
>JBBAKZ010000385.1:0-3194 GCA_040403275.1 Arcicella sp.
CAGGATGGCGTTCTCGAAGAATTTTAAGCACATGATATTGTTGTTTAGTAATGTTAAAAGGGTTCAATATTTTAGCATATTTACTAAATATCCAAGCGGTTGTAAACATGATATTTACCGTTGCTTTATTGTACGGATTCCTAAAACTATGCTGTTTAATATCTTTTTCAATTGACATATTTATAAAAAGCCCTTTTTTTTAAATAATGGCTCAACATTTTTTTGACAAGAATTCTTTAAATTATGAATGATGATTAAAATTTGGGTTAATGTATTAACCTATATTTCAACAACTTTAACAAAGTCGAAATATTGTATTTAACCTTAATTACTTATTAAAACGGTAAACTTTTGAATTTGTATTTTATCGAAAAGGAACAATTTCGGGCGCTGAAATGTCAAAATCTCGCAAACGCAAATTGTAGGTATCGTTGAACGCAAAATTGAGCGTTCTGACATCGGGGAGGTTAGGGAAATAGGAGAATTTTATTTGAAATGTATTGAAAGTCAGGTTTTCATTACGCAAACGAATACCCACACCCACACCAGTGTATGGAATCTTATTAAGCAAGAACTGGTCTTTCGGATTCACAAAAGCAAAATCAGTTTGGAAGAATGGGGCAATTCTAAAACCTAAAAAATTTAGCCTCGAAAAAAATACAATTTGATAGCCAATTCCTAACTTTTTAGTTCCGAAAAGTTTATCACTATTCACATCTAAAATACCATTTTCTCGATTCACATTTACAAATTCGCCCGTGTAGCGATTGACCCCTAATGAATAGCGAATATTAACAAAATGACGTACTTGCGTTCTTTTTCGAAAAGTATGTAATGTACTAAAATAGTTAGATTCAATGCTTATACCTGAAGTGCCATTGGTGTAAGCACCCGCATTGATGAGTCCATAAACATAGCCCGCCTTACCAATGTATTGTCCTTTTCCTAGTTTTAAACCCGTGTAATAGCGTTTTCCGTAAGCATCAGAGTTTTCGTAGCCCGTAACTAATGTAGCTAAATATCCATAAGGAACATCTTCCGTAATTCCGAAACCATAAATCAAAAAATCTCTTTTGTATTGTCTATTTGAGAAGCCTATTCCTACCAAAAAATCTCGATGATTCCGGTAGAATTGATTTGTATCAGCGGTGACATTCGGACGGATTGAATATGAAATATCCGTAAATCTGACGCCTAAAACAAAGCGAGTTCTATCTTGCATTTCTTTACTTAAAAAAGGAACTTTGAAAGCATATCCCATCCAATAATCCAAAATGTTTCGGTTGGTTGGGAAAGTATAATTGGTGGTATCGTTGATTTTATACGTGGTTCCATCGGTTCCTCGAAAGGTACTTAATGAATTTCGGTCGTTGCTTAATTCAATACTTCCGGCCAATTTCATTTCGGGCGTCAGGAATGGGCGGAATAACCGAAAGGCAAAATGATTAGTTTGACGACGCAAATCCATTTCTGCTTGTCCCGTTACGAAACTTCGCCCAATGTATGGAATTGTGTATTGGGTATAATATTCTAAGGCCGGTTTTTGATTATAATTTACATAAAAATTATTTTTCCAAGCGTGGCCCAACCCTCTAAAATTTATCTGATTAAGCCCAATAAAAAAGTCTTTTACGCTAATGACCCCAACCTCGGGGATGAGTGACCAAATATCTTGTGTAATCACCAACAAATCCACTAGATTGGGGTACTGGGGGTCGGGTAATACTAAAATTCGAGCATCATGTAGGATTGAAGTCCGCCGCATCAAACGCTCATTATCTCGCAAGCGGTCGGCACTGATAATATCGCCAATCTCAAACATGAGGAATGATTTTCTAATCACGTTTTCTTTCGTATTGGTGTGCAAAGAATTCAAAAAGCGGTCAAAACCTTCGGCGATTCGGGCAGTATCCACAATGCTTTCACCAAAAACGTGTCTTCTTTTCACAAATATCCTTCTAATTACACGCCCTTCGTAATCTTTAAAAGGGTTTTGTTCAACTTGAAGAACTTCTTGTCCAGAGGCATTTTGATTATAAACGTCTCGAAAAAGGGCATTGTAGATTTCGTTCAAGACTTTATTTTTGGAGAATCGTTTTTTTAATCTTGTAAACATTAAACTATCCTTCGTTGATTTCATACTCACAGGTTCTACGTAAATAGTATCTCTGATTTTGGTAGAATCAGTCCTATTCTGGGCATGTCCAACGGACACACAAGAAACAACGAAGAACAAAATCTTCATCGCTTGTTTAGTAGAATATGGGTAAATTTGTAAAATCAATTTCATGTGTTTTTCACTAATATACTAACTTTTTAAAGATATTGCGTATTTTAGTCTCAACGGAAGACGTCGTTCAAAAGGACCATTTCCCTAAAATAAGCATCAAATCTCTAAAATTGGTATTAAAATGTGCTTAATAATTTTATGACAGTTTTGTGGAATGGCTGATGTCACCATCCTGATAAAAATGATACCGTGAACGAACACTATTCGTTCCTAAATTAAAAAAATATATTAGAACCTACTTCATGAACGAAATTAGGAACTAATTTACTACAATTAGGACTTTTTTTAACTCATAACTCAAATATATGCTTAAACTCAACAAACCACTTATTTTGGCTTCTAATTCACCCCGCCGACAACAATTAATGCGTGATGCGGGTTTTGAATTTACGGTAAAGGTAAAAGATACGAATGAAGATTTCCCGAAAACTATGCCAGCGGAAGAAGTTCCTGCTTATTTAGCCCGTAAAAAAGCGGAGGCTTTTCGGGAAGAACTCAATAATCAGATTGTTTTGACCGCCGACACAATTGTAGTCATAGACAATGACATACTAAATAAGCCAAAAGATGAATTAGAAGCAAGCCAGATGTTGAGAAAATTATCCGGAAGACAGCACACAGTAATTACGGGTGTATGCGTGATGACCCATGAAAATACGGAAACTTTTATTGATAGCACTACCGTTTTTTTTCGTGAATTAACGGATTCAGAAATAGAATATTACATAAAAACTTGTCGTCCTTTTGATAAAGCAGGTGCTTATGGCGTTCAAGATTTCATAGGAATGGTCGGAATTCCTAGCATGGAAGGTTCTTATTTTACTGTAATGGGCCTACCAGTTCATAAAGTTTATGAGGCTTTATCTAAGTATTTTTTGTAAGTGGTTTTCGTTATCTTCGTATT
>JBBAKZ010000386.1:0-3193 GCA_040403275.1 Arcicella sp.
CTGGATGAAAAGCGAAGCTTCCAAAACCAGAAGCCAAACCAGGGGCATGAATGAAATTTGGCATCAATTGCGCAAAATCAAGGTAAACAACCGCTGTGTTACCTTCCATTTTGTATAATTTCCCTCTTAAATCATTCACAAAAATCTGACCTGTGCTTGGCTCAGAAGCAAGTTTTGTGATGCGGGTTAGGGGATATTTTCCACCTTCACTCGATACCGGAAATTGCGTAAATTGTTTTATATCAACGTTAAGATTAGAAACTTCGATTGGCTCAGGAATTGGATTTTTGAGGCCTTCGCCATAGTCTTTCTTGGAATTATTTTTTATGGGTTTAGTCGTATTCAAATAATCAACAATGGCGTTGAGTTCTGTTTCCAGTAGATGCTTGTAAGAAGGCATAACTGCCTTCTTGTATGTTAGAAATACTTGGGTTGCACGTTCATCACCGGCAGCAATGACCTCTTGCGAGTTTTGAATGAATTTCTTTACCCAAGCGGGGGAAGTGATGCTGGTAATACCTGATAATTTTGGTCCAATACCATCTACCCTAATTTGGTGGCAACTGGTACAGTTTTGAGTAAATAACGCTTGACCTTTGGCAATCGAAAGCGAATCTGCCGGTTGATAGGATGCTTTAATATTCTTTGCATCCTTAGCAAAAACGCTCAGATTTACACAGAAAAAAAGCGGCAATATGAAAAAGACAGCTCGTTTCATTGGGTACCAGTTTTTGATGAAATAATTAATTCTATAATTAGGGCTTAGGTTTTTTTGTTAGGCAATATAGTATTTGAACTCGTAATTAATCAAGCGATTGTAACCGATTCAAGCATAAACTAATTTTTAGCGAATATTTAATAATTGTTGACAGATGACTATTTTTAATCAAAGCCTTGCCATGGTCAATCCGCCATCAATGATAAAAACTTGTCCGGTCGAATAAGGAAAATCTCCTTTGGCTATGGCAGCGACGGCTTTTCCTACATCGTCTGGGAAACCCCAACGTTTTTGTAGGGTTAGTCCTTCGGCAATGAGTTTATCGTATTTTTCGGTAACGCCTTCGGTCATATCGGTTTTGATGATGCCCGGACGAACCTCAAATACTGGAATATTAAATTCCCCTAATCGGGTAGCAAAAAGTTGGGTAATCATGCTCAGACCCGCTTTTGAGATACAATATTCTCCTCGATTAACCGAAGCAAGGGTTGCCGAAACAGAGGAAATATTGACAATAGTACCGGTAAAGTTTTGATCCTCTGTCCTTTGTTGAACCATAAAATTTGCGACGGCTTGGGTCATGAAATAGGTTCCTTTCAGATTGACATCAAGCACTTCATCAAAACTTGCTTCGGTTGTTTCCAAAATATCGAGGCGTTGTTTGGGAGCAATGCCCGCATTATTTATTAAAATATTTAATCTGCTAAAATGATTTTTGATTTTTTCGAGTATTAATTCTCTATCTATGTTCGACGCAATATCACCTTGACAATAAATAACTTCTGCTCCTAAAATCCTTAATTCATCTAATATACTAATTAATGATTCTTCTGAACGAATGCCATTTATGGCCAAATCAAAGCCATTTTGTGCCAACTTTCGGGCAATGCCTAAACCAATTCCCCGACTTCCACCCGTAACTAAGGCTACTTTTTTCATAGTTTTTCTTTAAAGGTTTTCAGCGATTCGGCGTGTGGATGATTTTTATAAACGGGGTCTAATGGAAAACAACCCGAATATAGACCATTGCGAGGGGCGGTGGTACAGTCGGAGAAAGTACGGCACAAAAGTTTTCTTTGAATTGGGCGGTTATTCAACATCTCGTCGGGCATGGTCGGGTACGAAAGCACCATCCTGCCAAATCCAATGAAATCGGCTTTGTTGTTTCGGAGCACATTTTGCGCAATATTTGGGAGCCATTCTTGCAAATAAGAGTATCCCGAACCAACAATTACCAAGCTGGGAAATGTTTGTTTCAGCCCATCAGCTACATCAATCAATCGGGCAACGCCCAACAGCGGTTCTTCGGGCGGTTGATAGCCATCCGATGGTGGAAAAATGGCAGGTCTTGTTAAATGTGGGTTATAATAAGGGCTGCCAACAGTTACACAAATTAACTGAATACCAAGTGATTGTGCTACTTGGAGAAATGCTTTTGGTTCTTCTAAATCTACTTTTACTCCCGAATCATCGCAGCCAAAAGCGTATTTATACGTTTGGTTTTGAGCCAAATCTGGTTCTCCTTCGCTTGTTTCACTTTTCTTGAATGGCGCAAAATCAATGGCACTGAGCCTTACGCCTATTTCTAAACCTGGTGCTGCTTTTTTGATACCGTCTACGATATTTCTCAAAAATCTTGTACGATTTTCAAAACTGCCACCGTATTTCCCTGCTCGGTCGTAAGCACTCAAAAACTCATGTCCCAAATAGCCGTGGCAATGTTTGATGTCCACAAAGTGAAATCCGGCTTTTTGTGCCAAAACTGCCGCTTTGATGAAATCTTCAATTAAACCATCAATTTCTTCATCGGTCATGAGTGGATAATCTTCGCCTAAATGAAACTTTTGGTTGAGTTTTGGATGATGATATAAAATTTTAGACTCAAATTTTGTATTATCGTTGGGTTTGCAAAACCGCCCGGAGTGGGTCAATTGAAGCCCAATCAAAAGGTCGGCAGTCGAGCCAAATTTCTCTGAATGCTTGTCAATGAGTAATTGATACAAATGAACAAAATCCTCAAAATTAGCCTCATTTATCACTAATTGACGTGGATTTGCTCTTCCTTCGTGCGTAACCGCCACGGCTTCACAACCCCACAGCAATTTTGCGCCACTGATGGCAAAATTCTGCCAACGTCTTTTAGTAAACTCACTTGGGCGACCATCGGCTGTGCCGTCCCAGCCCTCCATTGGCAAAATACAAAGGCTATTACCGATTTCTCTGCCCGAATTTAGTTTTACTTTTTTCTTGAAAACTGAATTTTCACCCAAAAGCAATTCATCATCAAAATCTAATTTTATATGATTTACCGCAAGATAATTTCGTAAATCTTGGGCAGTTTTTAATTGGGCTACTCTCGTATATTTTGGTTTGAATTTTTCTGCCATTTCCTATTTATTTTAATCACTAACCCGATGCTACCGTCGCCTGGTTCGCTCCACAATTTTTACAAACAATTAAAAAACTTCACAAAAC
>JBBAKZ010000387.1:0-3191 GCA_040403275.1 Arcicella sp.
CTACGGGTAACTTTTAAAATCTTATCTTTATGGACTTGAAAACTCTGGGTAACTCTACTCATTTTAATGCCAAGACATTCAAAAAAACGCTTTCGGTTTTCGAGGATATTCTCAGGCTTATCATCTGTATTAAGTCCTAAGTTTAATGAGGAATAGGGCACCTTGCTGACTCCTCCTTTTCTGTTACTTTCAACGGCAATGAGTTCAGGGAACTGTTGAAAAATTTTCGGTATTATATACATTTTAATATCGTTGTATGTTAGTTTATCTCAAAAGTAAACGTAAATTTTGATAGAAGGGTTGCTTTAATTTAGTTTTTTTGTCATCACATCATTATGCGATATTCCATAAATAAGTTTCATGTAGGAATTCTAAATGAATCCTTATCCATCCAAAAATATATTTTTTATCCCCTTTTAATGTTAGTGGTTTTTGCTTGTCAACCGAAAAAACCTATCAAACAACCCGGAATTGCCGTTTCATTCGATGATAGATTTGTGAAAGAATGGTATCAAATACGCCCGCTTTTAAAAAAGTATAAGGCAAGATGCACCTTTTTTATTACACAACCTGACAGTCTTTCGGAGGAAGAGGTGAGTTTGCTCCATGAATTGCAAAAAGAAGGACACGAAATTGGATGTCATGGAGCCATGCACGTGCGTTCAATGTATTATATTTGGGATTTTTCTTTGGATGAATACATGAAAAACGAAATATTTTCTGCCCTCAAAACGATGAAGAAACAAGGTTTTTTCCCGAAGACTTTTGCACATCCAGGCGGTTCGCAGACTTGGTATTCCGACCGTGAATTATTGAAATATTTTACCCTACTTCGAGACGTTTCCATGAAAACCAGAACCCTCTGGAATTTTGATTATACCCACGAAATTGAAGACATTGACGAAATATTTTATCAACAGGATGGCCATAGAAAAGTCAACGCTTTGTTGATTGACACGAGCACAAAATTATCAATTGAAGATATTAAAAAAGGATTAAAAAGAGCCTCCAAAGAAGGTTCAATCATGATGATGTTTGGTCATAAACCATTGACTAAAACTACTCAAAAAGCGGATGATTATGGCTTTGATATTCAATTTTTAGCACAAATATTGTCAGAAAGTGCTAAATTGAAACTGAAAACATATACCATGCAAGAATTACCACCCAATGCTTCCGAATTGGAATAAAAAAAATAATCTTAACGCCCAATGCGGAAGCATCGGGCTTCATTAATTCCTCATGAAAAAACAACAACGATTCATCACAACCATTTTTTTATTAACATGCTCATTCTCAGGCTATTCGCAAGATAATGACTCAACTGTAATTCGCAAATTATTTAATGAAACACTCAGTAATGGGAAATCGTACGATTGGCTACGGGAGCTTACCACCAAAATTGGACCCCGATTAAGTGGTTCAGCGGGCGCTGTAAAAGCTGTGGCTTGGGGTAAAAATCTTTTAGAGTCAGGCGGTTATGACAAAGTTTTTTTGCAAGATGTCATGGTTCCTCATTGGGTTCGGGGCAAAAAAGAAGAAGGCTATATTTTAAATGGAACGCAAAAAATATCGGTGCCTTTGGTGGCTTTGGGAGGTTCTATTGCCACTGCTCCAAAAGGAATCACGGCGGAGGTAATTGAAGTGAAAACTTTTCAAGAATTGCGTGATTTAGGCAAAGAAAAATGCACAGGAAAAATCATCTTCTTTAATCGCCCGATGGATCCAACCAAAATTAATACCTTTGAAGCCTACGGACAAGCGGGCGACCAACGAAGAAGTGGCGCTAATGAAGCTTCAAAAGTTGGTGCTATTGGCGTGATTATTAGGTCGTTGAGTAGTACAGAAAACGATTTTCCTCATACAGGTTCAATGCAATACGCAACGGGTGTGCCATTAATTCCAGCGGCAGCCTTGAGTACGAATGCGGCAACTTTATTAAGTAAAACCTTGAAGGAAAATCCAAATACTAAATTTTTCTTCCGTCAGTCTTGCGAATCTTTACCCGATGCTGCTTCGCATAATGTGATTGCGGAGATAACAGGTTCGGAAAAACCCGACGAAATTATTGTGGTTGGTGGACATTTAGATTCGTGGGATTTGGCACAAGGAGCCCACGACGACGGCACAGGAATTGCTCAGTCAATGGAAGTTTTGAGATTGTTCAAAACTTTAAATATCAAGCCGAAACACACCCTACGAGTTGTGTTATTTATGAACGAAGAAAACGGAAATAAAGGAGGAATTAAATACGCAGATTTAGCGAAAACCAACAACGAGAAGCATATTTTTGCCATGGAATCTGATAATGGAGGTTTTACGCCCAGAGGTTTTGGTGTTCAAGGAGGTTCGGCTGAAATATTGTCGAAAATTCAAGGATTCCGGAATTTACTTTCACCTTATGGGTTGAACGAAATTGAGCGTGGTTCGGGTGGCGTTGATATTGGTCCTTTAGCACCGCAAGGGACAATACTCGTTGGTTTCAAGCCCGATCCTCAACGGTATTTTGAATATCACCACGCCTCAAACGACCGTTTTGAAACCGTTAATCAACGTGAATTAGCAATGGGAGCCGCTTCCATGGCTTCGATGATTTATTTGATTGATAAGAATTTTTAAATTTTTGTTTAGGACAATATCCCTCAAAAGATATTGTCCTTTTTTCAGATTGATGAATGTATCTTTCTCCAGAAATCAATAGAATTAAAAATATCGACCAATATTTACATTTGATTTTATAATTTATCGTAATAACGTAAACGCTCCAGAAAAATCATTTACCTCTCCATTCTTCATTTCTGCGATAATTTTGTAGGTAAAAATAGCAGAACTCAAACTTTTTCCTCGATAATTTCCATCCCACCCATGCGACGAATCGGCGGTTATGAAATTCTCATCTCGAAATACTAATTCTCCCCAACGATCATAAATTAACATTTCCTTGATTTGTTTCACACATTTGCTGCCTACAACGTAAAGAACATCGTTCATTTGGTCGTTATTTGGCGTAAAAGCGGTCGGTACATATACACCACAAAGAACACTGACCTGCGTTTGAATCTTCTTAAAACATTTACTGCCGGGTTCCGAAACCGTTACCACATATTTTGTCGTAACGGGTGGTTCTGCTAGCGTACTCGCACAAGTATTACAGGCGAGGGTTTCTTTGGGGGTCCAATCGAAGGAGTAAG
>JBBAKZ010000388.1:0-1442 GCA_040403275.1 Arcicella sp.
ACCACTGCGGGCAATTCCAGCCTTGAATAATTTGGAATGGGCCAATAAATTTGCCGTCATAAAAGCTCCGCAACTGTGTCCACCAACGGCAATTCTGGTACTATCTCCAACGCCCAAATCAGCAATTTTTTTGATAGCAGCCTCCGCATTCCAAACTAATTGTTCGATGAAATTATCGTTTGGCTGTTTGTCACCTTCGCCCACAATTGGGAATTCTGTATTATCCATTACGGCATATCCTTGCGTTGCCCAGAAAATTGGCGAACCCCAATTTACCCGTACAAAAGTATATTTACTGCCTCTAATTTGAGCCGCATCGTTACTACTTTTAAATTCACGTGGATACGCCCACATAATCACGGGCAAAGCGCCATTTTTTTCTTTCGAATACCCTTTGGGCAAGTATAAATCGGCGGCTAAATCAACGCCATCTTTACGTTTATAAGTAATTTTTTCTTTCGTAATTCCTCTCAACTCAGGTTGTGGGTCGGGAAAATTTGTTAATTGTTTTGCCGCATTTCCTCCATTGTATAAATAATAATTAGGTGCTTCATTTTGACCTTGACGATTGGTTACAAAACTCAATTTGTCAAAGTCTAAAATTCCCGTAACTACCTCATAATAAGGTTCTTGACATCTCCAAAGTGTTTTGGTTTCTTTAGTATCCAAGTTAAAAGAATTCAAAAATGGCAAATCTCCTTTGGGAGAAGAACCCGCTCCACGCATCAAAACCGTACGGTTTGCCAATACTTTTATGCTATTTTTCCCATATTTATTGGCAGCGCTGATGGGCGTTCCGGGGTCATTGTAGGCATCATCTGTACTGCGGTCAATCAGGTTTATAACTTCCTTTTTTGCCAAATCAAATTTACTTAATTTTTGTTGATGTTTTACCCTTGAATATTCGGAAAAAAGTAGTTCATTTTCAGTTAGAGACGAGATATTTCCCATTCTCATTGGTGTTTTCATAAGTTCCGTTGGCGTGGCTGTAAAAGGTGCCGCTTGCATATACGCAACGTCGTGAAAGGCAACTTTCTTTTTAATTAACCCACTATCCAAAGGTTCAATCCAAGTCACAGTATTTGGTAAAGTATTTATCCAAGAATGTCCTCTCGGTGCGTTCAAAATATTATCATAACCCGATGGAGCAAGTTCTCTACTTGGTAATTTGGCGATTTCTTTTACGAGTTTCCCATCCGAATCCGTAATAATTACGGTTGAATTAAAGCCATTCACTGGCACTAAATAACTGAAAGGTTTGTCAATTCTTTCCACCAAAAAGTATTTTTTATCGGGCGAAATATCAGCTGAACTATAAATTTGAGGTGTTCCAATTTTCGTCTCAACGCCATTGGTGTTTTTGACTAGTTGAGAAGTGGTATAAAACTCAAAAAGTTGTTCATCGTAAGGCGATTTTATCAAATCTTGGTAGGTGGCACTGT
>JBBAKZ010000388.1:1452-3175 GCA_040403275.1 Arcicella sp.
ATGAGTTTTAATTATCCAGTTAATCCTACCTGTCATGATAAAAAACACTATTATTATCCAACCAAGACAAGTCATTGATGACAATATTTAAAGGCGTTTTGTTGGTTTTTGTGGCTTTTTTCGTCTTCATATCAATTACGTACAAATCAATAGTGCTCGCATTCGTTTGCGTAATAGCAATTTTATCACCGTTCGGACTCCATTGAAAATTACCCGCTTTCAAATTTGCTGGTAAACCCAAAATTGGAAAATTTCGACCAGTCTTGATTTCTTTTACGGATAAACCAATTGCATTAACTGAGCGACTTGGCGAGAAATTATTGGGGTTGATTCGTAAGCCAGCGATGCGTAATTCTGGTTGAGCCAATTCCTCGACTGTCGGCATGGCACTGCGTTCGATAATCAACATCCAATCACCTTTATCGTTGATACTAACGCCAGGTGAAGGTTTTGCCGTTGCTAAATTCAGAATGGCAGCTGGAGGAGTTTTGTATTCAATCGCATCTTGTGCGTTGATTTGAAAACAAAAAAGTGAGACAATAAATAGGAAAGTGTTTTTCATTTGTGGATGGTTTGATGATGAAATTATTGAAATTGCAATTTATAAATTTTCAAGGTAAAATCAAGTCTTATTTTGAGACGATGAACGGAATTAGCTAAAAATATTTATCTTTCACAAACATTGATTGTATTAATATTTAATTAAAACGTAAATAATTGATTATGAGCAAATTAACTTTATTTCTTATTTTTTTAACCTCTCCACTCTTTGCCCAAGATAAATATACCTTATTCCGTCCTTCAAGGGTTTTTGATGGAGAAATGATGCACTCGAATTGGCAAGTTCTAGTAAAAAATAACCGAATTGAAGCAGTAGGAGAGAAGTTGGTATTTCCTGCCAATGCCGAAATTATTGATATTCCAAATACTACCCTTTTGCCCGGATTGATTGAAGGTCATTCCCATTTGCTTTTGCATCCTTATAACGAGACCACTTGGGACGACCAAGTTTTACGAGAATCTCGTGCCGAACGGATTGCCCGTGCCACCGTTCATGCCCGTAAAACTTTGTTGGCAGGCTTCACCACCGTCAGAGATTTAGGCACGGAAGGGGCGGATTATGATGATGTTGGACTGAAAACGGCCATTGAGAAAGGAATAATTACTGGACCAAGAATGTTTGTGGCGGGGCGTGCTTTGGTGGCTTCGGGAAGTTATGGACCCAAAGGATTTCACTCCGAAATTACGGTTCCGCAAGGAGCAGAAGAGGCCGATGGCGTGGATAATTTGACCAAAGCCGTGAGAACGCAAATTGGCAAAGGAGCGGATGTGATTAAAATTTATGCCGATTATCGTTGGGGTTTGATGAAAGATGCCCAACCCACTTTTTTGCAAGAGGAAATTGAGTTAGTTGTAAAAATTGCGCAAAGCTCTGGACGGCAAGTGGTTGCCCATGCCTCAACCCCCGAAGGGATGCGCAGAGCAATTATGGGTGGCGTCAGTACGATTGAACACGGAGACAACGGTACACCCGAAGTTTTTAAATTGATGGAAGAAAAAGGCGTTTGTTTATGCCCCACACTCGCTGCGGGCGATGCCGTAAGTCAATACAGAGGTTGGAAAAAGGGACAAGAACCCGAACCCGAAAGAATTCAAGAAAAGCGTAAAACCTTCAAAATGGCCATGGATTTGGGTGTGCGTATCTGTATGGGTGGGGACGTTG
>JBBAKZ010000389.1:0-3166 GCA_040403275.1 Arcicella sp.
CGGTGCATTTTCAACAGAAAATTATTATTATCCACAAGCAGGTACCAATGTCATGTTTGGTGTAAATCTGAAGTTTTAAAATATAATATTTTACTGATGGTTGTAATTTAAACTTTGCCATTAGTAATTTGAGAATACAACCTGTAAAATCTTAATGGTTTTGCAGGTTTTTTTGTGTAATACGCAACCAAAACCGTATTTTCAAAAGTATTTATGAAATATCTATAATATTGTATAATTCTAAGAATTTCAAATTTTAATCTTCATTATTTATATCTATTCTAAATTAGGAAATTTTCTTAAAAATTACCCATTTACGAATACAAAAATAATCGTTCCTGTTGTAATTTTGTTGTCCGATTAAATGAGATGAGTTTAGGATTTTCTAATGATGTAATCATTTAATTTTCAACCACTTAACAAAACTTTTCAACAAAACGTTTTGTTAATATTGAATAGGACTCGTAAGGAACCATGCAAAATACATTTAAAGCGTTTAGTTTATCACATAAATCGGCTCCTTTGGCGGTACGTGAACAGGTAGCTTTGACGGAAGGTGAAGTAAAAGATTTTTCGATTAAAATAAAGGACTTATTTGGCATTAAAGAATGCTTGGTAGTTTCTACTTGCAATCGAACGGAGATTTACTACGCTTCAGAAAATGATATTACCAGTAATCTAATTAAAACACTTTTAGCTCAAAAAGGTATTATTGATATCGATTCATATTTTGTACATTTCCAACAATTTAATGTTCAAGAAGAGGCCGTAAAACATCTTTTTCGAGTAGCAACGGGTTTAGATTCAAAAGTAGTTGGCGATTTACAAATTCCTAATCAAATTAAGCAATCTTACCAAATTGCGGCCGATTTGAACATGGCGGGTCCATTCCTTCATCGTTTAATGCACACCATTTTCTTCTCGAATAAAAGAGTAGCGCAGGAAACTTCCTTCCGTGATGGTGCTGCTTCAACTTCCTATGCCGCAGTTGCTTTGACCGAAGGATTAACCCAAAATATCAACAATCCCAAAGTTTTAATTTTGGGTCTGGGAGAAATCGGAATTGATGTTTGTAAGAATATAGCGGATAAAGAATTTGCCGAAATTACCGTCATGAATCGAAGCCGTGGAAAAGCCGAAAAAATTGCTGCAGGACGAAATTTCAGAGTTGCCGATTTTTCAGATTTACCCCGAGAAATAAAACGTTCGGATGTAATTATCTCTTCGGTAATGATTGACAAACCATTGATTACCAAAGAATTAATTGAAAATATCGGCATTTTAACTTACAAATATTTTATTGATTTATCCGTTCCTAGGAGTGTTGAAGACAGCGTTGAAGACATTTCGGGAGTTTTAGTTTATAACATAGATTCGCTTCGTGAACGTGCCGACGAAGCGCTTCGCATTCGCATGGCGGCCATTCCACAGGTTGAACAAATTATTGAAGAAACCATCGTGGGATTCAATGATTGGTCGAGAGAAATGGTGGTTTCGCCAACGATAAATAAATTAAAAAATGCTTTGGAACAAATCAGAAAAGAAGAAATTGCCAGACATTTGAAAAACCTCTCAGCCGAAGAATCTGAACGCATCGAAAAAATTACGATGGGCATTGTGCAAAAAATCATGAAATCGCCCGTGCTTAATCTCAAAGCGGCCTGCAAACGGGGTGATGCAGACCAATTGGTAGAAGTAATCAACGAGTTATTTGATTTAGAAAAACAAAATATTGGCTATATTCATTAATAAATCCATCTAAAAAAGGAGCAAATATCATATAATCTGATATTTGCTCCTTTTTTTTATTGATCAATTTTAAATTAACGGAATCATATACTCTTTAGTGCAAGTAATTTCTAAAGATTTATTACTAATTTACCTACTTGGTTTTAAGCTCATTATCAATATCGAGAGATTTAAACCCCTCGCTGTTGATAATGAGCTGACCATTTGCATTTATAGATACATAGTTCCTTAAATTGAAAAACGTAATTGATTGTACTTTTAATTTTTAAGCTTGGAATTCTTCAAATAGTTTATCATACATTGCCCTATCCTCGAGTCAATTCAAATACTGTAATTTCGGGTGGCATTCCCACTCTGCCAGGATAGCCAATGTAACCATAACCACGGTTTATATACAACTTTTGGTTGCCTTCTTCATACATTCCCGCCCACTGTTTATAGGCATATTGGGCAGGAGACCATGTTTTTCCGCCAACGGTTATCCCAAATTGTGTTCCGTGCGTGTGTCCCGAAAACATAACATCAATGTCTTTAAATTTTGTATTTACCTCCTTATCCCAATGCGTTGGGTCGTGCGAAAGAAGCAGTTTTACCGGCGCTTCTTCCGTACCTTGATGAGCTTTTTGAAGATTTCCATAGGTATGAAAACGGCCTTGTCCGCTGATGTTTTGTACGCCAATAATGGCCAATTTTTCGCCTCCTTGCTCAATAAAACGATTTTCATCCATCAATAAATCGTAACCTAATACTTTATGAGCGTGCATGATGTCTTTAAGATTTTGCTGTTTGCCTTTTTGGTTGCCTTCCCAATTCACATAATCAGCATAATCGTGGTTTCCGAGCGTGCTAAAAACACCCAAAGGAGCCTTTATTTTATTGAAAATATCAATATATTCGTTTACTTCCGTTGCCAAATTATTTACCAAATCGCCCGTAAAAAAGACCATATCGGGTTTTTCTTTCATTAACATTTCAACGCCACCTTTTACCGCCACTTTATTAAAAAACGACCCAGAGTGAATATCCGAAATCTGCGCAATGGTCATTCCTTCAAAAGCTTTTGGCAGGTTTTTCAAGGCTAATTTTACTCTTCGGATTCTGTAATCGTGGGCTCCAGAAATGATTCCCCAAGTGAAAGCAATGGCTGGAACGGCTCCTGCTACTACGGCAGTTTTCATCAAAAAATCAGAACGAGTAATAGCCCCCTGACCCCCAATGGGGGAATCTGACGTAACCGTATGGGCAGTAAATTTTGCAGAAATCCATCTTACTAATCTTCCAAAATCATCAATTAATAAGAACAAAACCACAAAAATTTTGGAAATATAATTAATAAAAACCCCTACCATAATAATTGTACGCAGGTTTTTGCCCAATAAATCTGGATTAACGAAATTGTAAACCCACATACCCGTAA
>JBBAKZ010000390.1:0-3132 GCA_040403275.1 Arcicella sp.
TTCATTTTATTGAGCATTTAGTTCATATCCAAATACGGATTATCTGGACCGGGATTAAAAGGATTTTTTTGCTGAACACCTTCCAAGCCAGGCACCCAATACGGTTTGAACCATTGTGGATTTACGTTTGGTGCCGTTCCGATAATCAAAAAATACATCAATGACTGATTATTGTAACCAGCCGCAGGAAGGTTATCACTGCGTTTATTGGTATAGTTTGCCTTTCCAGAAATTTTCAATTTACTGGATAATTGTTGGCTTACCGAAAGCGCAGCATTGATTCTTTCAAAACCAGTGTTCGGAATAATCCACTCATTTTTCATGTGAGTTAATGAAAAACGAGCCGAACCTTTGTCGGTTCCACCATCTAATGAAATGCTATTTGAGAAGGTTGCACCCGTTTGGAAAAAATCTGAAATGTAGTTTTTATACGGAACCCAAGGCGTTCTCTCGGTCGCTTTATTATCGGGAGTATTAGGGTCATACTGAAAATAAGATTGACCATTAAATTTGGGTCCAAAAGCTCGCCCAGCCGCCGCAGTTGTACTGGTATTGATGCCATCGGCACTATTTCCGTACGAATAGTACACATCAGTACGACCTTCACCATATTCAAATTGATAATCTGGATAGCGGTTTACCTGTTCAATATTATAGTTGGAATTGATGGTAACCCCAATTCTATTATCTTTTCTGGCACCCGTCTTTGTCGTGATAACCAATGCACCACCCGCCGCACGACTTCCATAAAGTGCCGTGGCACCTGGCCCTTTCAAAACCGTTACATTCTCAATATCGTCAGGATTCAAATCAGAAACGGTTGAACCATAATCAACTGGACTGTCCGCCGAAAGATGGGAAGTAAAACCTGTACCCGTAATTTTACTACTGATTGGTACGCCATCCAAAATGATAAGTGCCTGATTGTTTTCCAAATTTAGGGAAGTTTCTCCTCTTAGGGTAATTCGTGAAGAACCCATGGGTCCACCACCAACACCTTGAATGTTTAAGCCTGCAACTTTTCCAGAAAGCGTGTTCACCCAATTGTTAGATTTGGCATCAATTACAGCATTTGAATTGATTGTTGTGGCAGCAAAACCGAGCGATTTTTCTTCTCTTTTTATGCCTAAAGCGGTAACAATTACCTCTTCCAAAGATTTAGTATCTTCCGTTAAAACTACGGTGATATTTGAACGATTGTCAACTGAAATTTCTTGGCTTTTAAAACCAACGGTAGAAAAAACGAGGATACATTTCGGCGAAGTTAAGTCAAGTTTAAAAAAGCCTTTGGTGTCCGTTACAGTCCCTAATTTTGTGCCTTTAATTTGCACATTTACCCCCGCTAAAGCTTCGTTACTTGCATTGCTTACATTACCTAAAATGGATAAGTTTTGACCAAATGATTGCCTAGAAATTAGGAAAGGGAATAATAAGAATAATAAAATTCTTTGGATATTTTTTTTCATACTTTGTGATGGGTTAGTTAGCGTACATCCGGATAAAAAAATAATTTTAATTGATGTGTACCATTGAAAATCAATCACAAAGGTAAATTTTTGAAAGTTGTGACAAGTTACAGAATTATGAAGCCTTGATTAATTTTTGGATTCGGATTGGTTAGATAATCGTGTTCTGTTTTAATACAGGGGGTTGCCTAAACAGGTTCATTGATAAAAATCGGTCTATAAGCACATTAAACAACGATAATTTGACAAAAAACCCTGACAGCGAGAAAATTCACAATCAGGGTTTTTAGGAAAATTGAAAATTTTATCATCATTATATTTCACCAATTATATCTAATATTATTATTTAAACTAAATTTTATTGGAAAATATCATTACCTTTGCGACACTTTAACGAAAGAATGTAAAATATTATATCTATAATAATGAGTTTATCTTCTATTTTATCTGAACAACAGGAAAGTAGAATTTTTGGCCTCGACATCCTCCGATCAAGTGCTATTTTACTGGTTTTGTGCAGCCATGGTTTCGACCCATTTTTGGCTGAATATTTCCCCAAACTACGTTTACTCATTTTTATGGATGGGGTAGATTTGTTTTTTGTGCTTAGTGGATTCCTTATTGGTTTAATTTTAATCAAACAGTTTGAAAAGAATGTTGACTACACTTTCCTTCCGATATTCAATTTTTGGAAACGTCGTTGGAGGCGGAAACTTCCCAATTATTATTTCATTCTCTTTTTGATCCTTTTTGTACCCAATGGGATGGGGGAAGTTTTGATGGTGCTGGTGTTCCTGCTTGTTTTGTTGTGAATACGCTTAATCAATATAGAACCTATTCAGGAAACTCGCCTTGGACAAATGCACCGACGGATGCTGGAGAATTACCTAATGAAACAACGGGACATTTGGGAAAGTATCATCAGAAATCCCCTCAGAATTATCAATTTTAGATTCAGATTTTGCCAAATGAACACTTTGCCCATTGGGCAAAATTAGGTTAGTTTGAACCATTTTTAAATTATCCAAAACCTCCTTTTTTTCAGTAGTATACCTCAATCCACGTAAATATGAGGCATGTTGAGGCGTGAAATTTCGACGACTCAATTGGATTCAATCATAAAATCTCGCACTTCTTTTAAAGTCTCGAAATTATCAATTTGTATATTAAATGGTATTTGAAGTTCCGTACACTTTGAAAACGATTATGTCCATCAATGAGCACATAAACTTGTTCCTCTAAATCGCCTTGACGGTTTAACACTCGGTTTGATGTTTGCCAAATTTTTAGTGGGTCTTTGCGTCCATGTTTAAGAAGATTATCTTTTAAAGCTAAAAATTCTGATTCCAATAAGGGCGGAATCAAATCTCTTAGCTCATCTAAAATGACAATGTTTTTCTTAATATTTTCTGTAGAACTAAAACGCCCAAGTGTATGTGTTTTCATATTGTCATTCACAGCTTTACTGTTTTCAGCCATTTTTTCGGCTAATGTTTTCTTTGCCATATTGATAGATTAATTGAGTTTGTCTAAAGATTGTAAATATTCTTCACCTAAATTTTGATATGAATTTGCTGCTTCTGAGTTTTTACTAAAAGCACTCATGTTTAGATGCTCAACCATTGCTTTTTGAAAATCAATCAAGTGTTTAATTTCAGAATCAAAT
>JBBAKZ010000391.1:0-3127 GCA_040403275.1 Arcicella sp.
GTAAAATGGGGTTGTATATTATATTTTTATCGTATTTTGGGATAAATAGAATCATGACCTTTTCTCAGTGCGTTGGGAATCCAAATAAATCCTCCTAGAAAAAGTAAAATCGAGTACATCATATCTCACAGCAATGGGCAAACATTAATTTTTGCCTTTTTTTATGCCTTGTTATACCTAAGCTCAACTGAATACTGCTTACTACCTATTATCTTTGCATCATGTTATCAATCAATAATCTTTCGTTTTATTTCGGTTCACGTCCCATGTATGATGGGGCGAATTTACATATTAAGCCCAAGGACAAAATCGGTCTTGTGGGTGCAAATGGTACTGGCAAATCCACACTTCTTCGTATCATTGATGGCGAGTATCTGCCCGATGGTGGAACTATCTCAAAATCAGGAGATTGTACAATTGGATTCTTAAATCAGGATTTACTTTCTTATCAAAGTGAAGAATCAATTTTGACCGTGGCAATGCAAGCTTTCGAGCGACAAAACTTCTTGCAAATTGAAATTGACAAGGTTCTTCATAAAATGGAAACCAATTATGAAGATTCCGATATTGATAAATTGGGACGTTTTCAGGATGAATTTGAAAACTTGGGAGGTTATACCATTCAATCAGAAGCTGAAACTATTTTAGAAGGGTTGGGCTTCACTACCGAAGAGCTACAACAACCACTTCATACTTTTTCTGGGGGTTGGAGAATGCGGGTGATGTTGGCGAAATTATTGCTCCAAAAACCATCGTTATTAATGCTCGATGAACCTACCAATCACTTGGATTTACCATCGATTGAATGGGTAGAAAATTACATTAATACGTATGAAGGAGCAATTATCGTGGTTTCCCATGATCGATTTTTCTTGGATAATACCGTGAATACAATTGTGGAAGTAACTGGCTCAAAACTGATTTCTTATGCTGGAAATTACGAGTTTTTTGTAGAGGAAAAAGCCCTTAGAAATGAAATTCAAAAAGGTGCTTACGAAAATCAGCAACAAGCTATTAAACAAACGGAATTATTTATTTCAAGATTTAAAGCCAAGGCAACCAAGGCTCGGCAGGTGCAATCTCGTGTAAAAGCTTTGGAGCGTTTGGATAAAGTTGATGCCGTGGCGGATGATAACGCAAAAGTGAATTTCAAATTCAATTTCGGAACCCAGCCTGGGCGTTTTATCATGACTTTGGATAAAATTACGAAAGCCTACGGTTCAAAGAAAATCCTGACAAATACGGCTGGAATGATTGAAAGAGGGGATAAAATTGCTTTGATTGGTGCCAATGGAAAAGGAAAATCAACGCTTTTGAGAATTATTGACGGTTCTGAACCCATTGACGGTGAAAGAGTTTTGGGTCATAATGTGATTGACTCATTTTATGCCCAGCACCAATTAGAAAGTTTGGACGTAAATAATACCCTGCTTGACGAATTGAAAATGACAGGAACGGGAAAATTAGAAACGGAGTTACGGAGTATCTTAGGTTGCTTTCTTTTCTCAGGTGATGATGCTTTTAAAAAAATTAAGGTACTTTCGGGAGGAGAAAAATCAAGAGTTGCTTTGGCAAAGGTTCTGATTTCGGAAGCCAACTTTTTATTGCTTGATGAGCCTACCAATCACTTGGACATGATGTCGGTGAATATCCTAATCCAGGCTCTGCAGCAGTATGAAGGCACATTTGTGGTGGTTTCTCACGATAGATTTTTTGTTTCTGAGATTGCAAACAAAATTTGGTACATCGAAAATGAAGAGATAAAAGTCTATCCAGGAACCTACGAGGAATACGAAACGTGGCAAGAACAACGTATTTTGAGTGGGGAAATTTCCGTAGAAAAAACGCAAAAGAAAACGACTGAAAAAGTGATTGAAAAAAAGCCAGTAATGAATGATACTGCAAAAAAAGAAATTCAGAAAAACTTGAAAAGGTTAAATCAAAAAGTGACTGAAGCTGAGGCGATTATTGCCAAATTGGAAGCTGAAAAACTTGCTAAAGAGAATACACTAGCGGATTCTACTATTTTTAATGATTCTGTTGCCTTAAAACGAGAAAACGAAGCCTACCAAAAAATTATTAATCAGCTTGAAGAAGTGAATGATGAATGGGAAGCGGTAATGATGGAAATTGAAGCGTTGGAGGGAAGTTTGGTTTAACATAAATATCCTAAAATATTAGACCACGGATTACTTAGTCCGTGGTCTATCTTTTGTCGCAAATGTCTTATCAATTGAACATGAAAAAATTAATCACCATTTTTTTGTTAATATCAGTCTCAGTTTTCGCCCAGAAGAAAAAAAATAGAGATATTTACGAACCTAAGCAAATTATTTATGATAATCATATTTACGAGCCTTACATTCGCACGGTTCAATTGTATCCTATCCTAAATTCTGGGAAAAATCCGCAAGCTTCGCTCAATCCTGCCGTTGTAAAACTGCAAGATAATCAACCATTAATGTTGGAATTTGATTGTTTAAATCTTGAATTTCAGTTTTTTAGGGTTAAGATATTGCATTGTAATGCCGATTGGAAACCGTCTGTTTTGAATGAAATTGAATATCTGCCTGAATATAACGACTTTCCAATTAATGATTATAAAAATTCGTTTGCGACTAAAATTCAGTACAATCATTTTAATTTTGAGTTGCCGCACGTCAAATTATCAGGGAATTATATGGTGATGGTTTACAAAAATCGCAACGAAGATGATATTGTTTTAACCCGTAAATTTATGGTTTATGATAATCGTGTGAGTGTTGGAGGAAAAACAAGCTACCCAAATAATGCTCAAAAAAGAATGACTCACCAACAAGTGAACTTTGGCATTAATTATAACAATTACGAGATAATTGACCCAAAACAGGATTTGAAAGTAATGATTCGTCAAAATTTTAGAGATGGCAAAATGACGAAACCATTGATTCCGTTTATGGTAGACAGCTATAATAAAAAATTAGATTATCAGTTTTTTGAGGGAGAAAATCAATTTGAAGGAGGCAATGAATTTAGAATGTTTGATGGAAGAAGTACCCAACAAAAATTGGCAAATATTTCAAGAATTTTTCAAGGAGAGAAGGAAAATGTTATGGAGATTGTTCCAGAAAATTCTCAAAATAATATG
>JBBAKZ010000392.1:0-3119 GCA_040403275.1 Arcicella sp.
ATATATTTAGAGGTGCGTTGGACGTACGAGCCACCGAGATTGACGAGAATATGAAAATGGCAGCGGCAAAAGCATTGGCGGCTTTAGCCAAAAAGCCCGTTCCTGATATTGTAAATTTAGCATATAACGAGAAAAATCTATCTTTTGGTAGAACCTACATTATCCCAAAACCTGTTGACCCACGTTTAATTACAACCGTTGCTCCCGCCGTTGCTCGTGCGGCAATGGAATCTGGATTGGCTCAAAATCCAATTTTGGATTGGGATGCCTATGAATTAGAACTGAGTAAAAGATTAGGTTTGGATAATCAATTGATGAAATATATCGTCAATCGTGCCAAGCGTTCGCCTAAACGAGTTGTGTTTGCCGATGCGGAGAATCTGAAAGTTCTGAAAGCCGTACAACAGTCGAAAGATGAAGGTATTTGCACGCCGATTTTATTGGGAGATGCAAATAAGATTAAGGGAATTATTGCCACAAATAACCTAGAATTAAATGAAGTAGAGATAATTGATACTCGTTCGTCGGAGATGGCAGAACGTTTGAAAGCCTACGGAAATATATTTTTTGATAAGCGAAAACGAAAAGGATATAATCTGTACGAAGCGCAAAAACAGATGCAGGTGAGAAGTTATTTTGCCTCCATGATGGTTGAAACGGGCGATGCTGATTGTGTTATTTCGGGCTTGACTCGTAATTATCCAGATGCTATTCGGCCAGCTTTACAGATAATTGGTCGGGAAGAGGGAGTGAAAAAAGTATCAGGGATGTATATTCTTTTAACCAAAAAAGGGCCCGTATTTTTCTCGGATACCACCGTCAATTTTAACCCAAGCGTGGAGGATATTGTTGAAATTACGGAGCTTACGGCCAAAGCCGTTGAGCAATTTAATTTAAAACCCAGGATTGCATTATTGACGTATTCCAACTTTGGAACGGCTGATGGAGAAGATGCTTTGAAGATGCGTCAAGCAACGGCGATTTTACAGAAAAAACACCCCGAAATGATTGTGGAGGGTGAAATGCAAGCCCATTTAGCCTTTGATAACGAATTAATTAAAGAAAATTATCCATTCTCCAAATTAGCTGAAGAAGGAGCCAATACCTTGATTTTCCCCAATCTTTCAGCCGCTAATATTGCCTATAACTTATTGAAAGAAACTTCCGATATTGAGTATATTGGACCAATTTTATTAGGGCTAAAAAAACCAGTTTATGTGTTACAATTAGGTTCTTCCGTACGTGAAATTGTGAATATGGTAGCAATTGCGGTTGTGGAGGCTCAGGGGAAATAATTATTGATGTTAGGTTTTCGGTATTCGATTTTTCTGGACTGAAAAACGAATACCGAACCGCATTAATTATTCAAATAAATCTCCCAAAATGGCTAAATAAACGCCATACCAATTCGAACGGAGATTCTGGTATCGGTGGTAGTTTCCTTGGTAAAGATTTCTAAATATTGGTTTTACTCGCTTCAATCGATTTTTTGCCAAATTGCTTCGTAATTGATAATGTCGTAAAATTCTTTGCAACGGTTTTAAATCCCCCTTTAATTCTGGATAATTTAGGTAGATATGATTGAGCAAATTATAATAAAGATTTCCTTTCTCAATAAAAGGACGAAGTTTTTTGTCTCTTGGTCTTAAAAAACGAGAATATAAGTGAATTTTCTCCCTTTCTTTTTCAATTACCCCCACCTGTTGTTTGTCGTGCTGTCTGTATAAAACTAAAGATTCAGCAACAAATCCTATTTTATTGTTAATGGAAGCCAAAATCCCTATCCATCCATCATGAATAAACTCGGGGTGAATGTCAGTTGGAAATGGAATAGATTTCTCAGCAAAGGTTTTTCTCATGGCAATTGTACAGCCGGTCACTCGGTTGCTCCTTAACAACAAATCTAGGGCATATCCTTTTTTCCATTCGTTGATTTCATTTTCCCGAAAGTGCACTTTTTCCCAAATGGTGGTCTGCGAATCCTGTAATTCTTGATCCACAATCACAGCATTTGAAAACACCACGTTGTAGGCAGGATTTTCTTCCAAATAATTCACCAAAGTTTCTATTTTTTGAGGCAACCAATAATCATCTTGATCGCAGAGAAAGATTACATCATTTGAACAAAGACTGACGGCATATTCAAAGTTTTTTATGGTACCAAGAGCGGGGATATTCTGGTATAATTTGACGGGCAAAATTTTAGAGAATTGATAAATTATTTCCAGAGTTGTATCCGTAGAGTTATCATCACAAATGATTATTTCATTTGGTTGAAGTGTTTGATATTGGATACTTTTTAGTTGATCACCTAAAAATTTCCCACCATTATGAGTACAAAGTGCAATTGAAACCGCTGGGACTTGTTTCATTTTATTTTAATAATTTAGGAGTAAATATAAATTAGTCGCTTCATAAATATTGGTTCTGTTTGGCGGTAATTTTAGATAGGTTCTATTAATTTTATAAAATTTTTAAGGTAATGAATCCATTAACGTTTCCCATTCAAGGTACATTTTAGGTGCATCAAAATCTAATGCTCTTTGCTTCAAGGTTTCTTTACTTACTTCAATTCGTCCTTCCATCAAATCAATCATTACCTCGACTAAGTCTTCAACATTCCAACTTTTTACCACTTTTCCCATGCCCTCTCGCATAATATCAGTGACACCGCCCGAATTAAAAGTAATAATGGGTTTTCCTAAATAAGCCGCTTCTATATTTACCATCCCAAAAGTTTCCTCACGTGAAGGTAATAAAAAAGCATCTGCTAAATCGAAATAATCGTAATATTCGGTGTCTAATGACCCCGTCAAAACAATGTTATCACATTGATAATAGTCCAATTCCTTTCTGAAATAGTATTCGGCCGCATTTGTTGTACCGCCGCCCATCCAAATAAAATAACAAGATTTATTTTTTTGTTTCAACGCTTGAATAATTTTCGGAACGTAATCTATTCCTTTTCGATAAATCAAACTTCCTGACATTGCCCATACGAACGCATCGGATGAAATATTTAACTTAGTTTTTAGCACAGATTTATTACTTTCGGAAGGTAAAATGCTTTTTAAATCTATGGAAGGATGGAGAACTTTAATATTATTAGCACCCATAAT
>JBBAKZ010000393.1:0-3095 GCA_040403275.1 Arcicella sp.
TCCAAATCTACGATTTCAGCATATTTATCTTTCAAAACCTCAAAATACTGCTCGAAAGTCTGATGACCATAAATTTCGGGTTCACGTCTGCCCAAAAGGTTGAGATTTGGACCATTGATGATGATGATTTTTTTCTTTGACATGGTTTTAGGAGTTAGGGGCTAGGGCTTAGGCATTAGAAATCAGGCATCAGCATGATAGAAAATTTGAGATTGGTTAATTAATTTCAAAGTAGCTTTTAATGTTATAAAAAAACAATAATAAAGTATCTTTGCTTTTGCTTACCCTAACTCATAATTATCTAATCGCTAATTTCCCAATTCCCAACCCCTAACCACAATCCCCAATGAATTGGCAAAGCTATCTAAAAAATTTCAAAAGCTATCTCACTTTAGAGCGTTCTCTTTCTGAAAATTCGATTGAGGCTTATCTGCGTGATGTGGGAAAGCTATGGGAATACCTTGAAATTGCGGGAGAGATAGACATTCAGCCTGAAACAGTTACGGATAAACACCTCTTTAACTTCTTTCATTACATTGGTGAATTGGGACTTGAAGCCACTTCTCAAGCTCGAATACTATCGGGATTAAAATCATTTTTTAAATACCTTTTATTAGAAGATATTATTAAAAATGATCCAATGGCTTTGATTGTCTCGCCTAAAATCGGCAGAAAATTACCGGCGACTTTAACATTTCCCGAAATCGAAAAAATATTGGATTCCATCGACCTTTCGACCAACGAAGGTACTCGCAATCGGGCGATTTTGGAAGTACTTTATAGTTCTGGATTGCGGGTTTCAGAATTAGTCGAAATGAAATTGACCGAATGTTTTTTTGATATTGGCTTTATCAGAATTATTGGAAAAGGGGATAAAGTAAGACTCGTTCCGATTGGTCGAGATGCTTTACATTATTTAAAAATTTATTTAGAAACGATTAGAAGTCAACAAGAAATTAAACCCGAGGCCGAAAATCATGTTTTTCTAAACAGAAGAGGAAATAAACTTTCCCGGGTAATGATATTCCTGATAATCAAAGACTTAGTAGCTCATGTTGGAATTCAAAAGGTAATTAGTCCGCACAGTTTTAGGCATTCTTTTGCCACGCATTTGATTGAAGGTGGAGCAGATTTACGGGCAGTTCAAGAAATGTTGGGGCATGAATCCATTACTACAACGGAGATTTATACGCACCTCGACCGTGAATATTTACAGCAAACCATTGTAGCGTTTCATCCGAGGAGCAGAAAGAAGTAGGCATTTTTCCGTTCGATTTAATAGACACTAAATTTGAGAAATATGCTGCATTTTTATTACGCAATGAAAACCGCCTATTTTCTATTAATCTTTAATATTATTCCGTATTCTACTCAAGCTATCGGGATGAATTCCTAAATAAGAAGCTAAATCTTTAATTGGGATCAAACGCAAAGCATCTGGTTGATTTTCAAGGAGATGTAAATATCTTTCTTCGGCTGATTTTGAAATTAAGGTATAAGTTCTACGGGTTTCACGGATGTATAATTGTTCGGCAATCATGCGGTGAAAACGTTCGGCATTTTTCGAAGTTTCTAACAATTCCAACACGGGAGGATAATGTAAACGAAATGCTTTGACGTTGGTAACTGCTTGGATGGCAATGCCCGAGGGGCGTTGAGCAAGGCAAGAAGCAAACGAACTAACAAGATTGCCTTGAAATCCTAAATCTACACAAATCTGTTTCCCTTCGTTGGTAGTTGCTTCGTATTTTACGGCTCCTTCTAAAATGAAATAAGCATATTTCTCTGTATCACCTTTTTGGATTAAATATTCTTTCTTTTTCAACGAAACTTCATCGATAATGCGCTGATAAAAATCCCACTCTTCAGAGGAGAAATTGGCTAATTTGAAGATTGATTCTTTGACGAGATAAATTTTATTGGAAGCTGATAAAGACATTTTTATTAGTTTTGGTACATAAATATTGAGTTTTACTAGTTTTTATTGTTTTTTCTGACAAATATAAGTTTTTTTGCTCATAAAATGATTGCCGTCTGCTCAACGCCTAAATTAATAGCGACTCATAATGATCTTGAAAATTCTCAAAACAAATGATAAAATTCACTTCATAAACCTTTTAGAGGATTTTTCCGATTTAACTTCTCGGCAAAGTTGATGATGGATTTTTGGATAATTGGTCTTGCCAAGACAGGTTCAATATTTTGATGACAAATTTCAATAAATTCGGAGTGATCATTCTGCATTTTACAAATGATTTGCCAGTAAATTTGATTAAAAAAAAGGACGAATAAGCTTCGTCCTTTTTAAGTTTTTTTAGATGATTATTCAATAAAAGTCTATTCATTAAAATACTTAGCTGCTTTGGTTTTATCAATTTTTACTTCCATTGAACTTATTGCCGACGTGCCAAACCAACCAGCAGCTTGTTTGGAAGAATTTGCATTCACATTCAACACGTTTGAAGGAATACGAGAGGCGGGTCTGGCAAATAAACCAGCATTATTTAATTCTTGGCGTAGCAGTGACCAAAAATCAAAATGGGCTTCGGTAATGGATAAAAGTTCAACACGTAATTTATCATTCTCTCGGTAAAGTTCGGTATTGGCTAATCTACGAATTGGCAGAATAAAAGCTAAACCATCACCAAACGGACTTTTATTACCGATTGCATCATAAGCAATTACAATATTATCAGCAGTGTTTCTAAGTGTATCATTTTTATAAATTTTCACACGATAACAATCTCCAAGCCCTTTCGGGTCAATTGCATAAAAATGAGCGTCGTAACCTTTGTTTGGTTTTCCATCACCCTTTTGACGAAGGTTAGCGTCATCTAATATATAAACAATTGAATCAATTTTTGGAACTCTATTCAAGGTGGAAACTGCTTTATATTTTTCCCCTTCTAAATTAACTTCTAAGGTATAAGTTCGTCCAATTACACCCATAATATCCCTAGGATTGGCAGGTGTCCAAACGTATTTTCCTGTATTTTTTAGATCTTTAAATTCGTAAATTTTACCTAAGTCATCCGTAACTTTAACGGTAGCATTTTTGACTCCTTCAATAGAGGCTAAGCTCAATAAATCTTGTG
>JBBAKZ010000394.1:0-3092 GCA_040403275.1 Arcicella sp.
CACTAAATAAATAAATTACGAATCATAAATTTAAAAACCGTGAAACATTTTGTGGAACACATTTTGCTAATGTGGATGAAATGATGGATATTTGAAGTTGAGAATCAGAAAATACTTAAAATGGGTAAAATAATTGCCATAGCCAACCAAAAAGGAGGCGTAGGAAAAACCACAACCACCATCAATTTAGCGGCGAGTTTGGCTGCTCTAGAGTTCAGAACACTCATCGTGGATGCTGATCCACAAGCCAATTCAACCTCGGGTTTGGGCTATAACCCAAAAGGAATCGAAAACTCAATTTACGAGTGTATGGTGGATGGTGTACTTGCGCAAGATATCATCATCGAAACGGATTTACCTTATTTGCACATTATCCCATCGCACATTGACTTGGTCGGTGCAGAGATTGAGATGATTAACCTCCGTGACCGTGAACAAAAAATGAAAGAATCCTTGCAACCCGTTCGGGATAACTACGATTTTATCATCGTTGATTGTTCGCCATCTTTAGGTTTGATTACGATTAATGCACTCACGGCGGCAGATTCTATAATTATTCCGGTCCAATGCGAATATTTTGCCTTAGAAGGGCTGGGTAAGTTGTTGAATACCGTAAAAATTATTCAATCTCGACTGAACACAAATCTTGCCATTGAAGGAATACTTTTAACGATGTATGATTTAAGGGTTCGTCTTTCTAATCAAGTTGTGGCCGAAGTTACCGCACATTTTCACAACATGGTTTTTAATACAATCATTCCCCGAAATATTCGCCTCTCTGAATCTCCAAGTTTTGGCGTACCCGCCATTGCTCATGATTCAGAAAGTAAAGGAGCAATCAGTTATCTGAATCTTGCCCGTGAAGTTTTGGCAAAAAACGGATATGTTACACAAGAATAGGGCTTAGGTGTTCAGGGTTGGGGTTTAGGGGTTGGGTATCGTAAGAGGGACCAATTAATAACTATACAAAATTAATTGATAGTTCATTTCCAACCTTTGTACGCTAACTCCTAATCCCCAACCCCTAAAACCTAATATAAAATGAGTAAAGTGGAAATTCCAGCAATGAAAAAACGTGTCGGATTGGGTAGAGGCTTAGGAGCTTTACTTCAAGATTCCGACGAAGTAAATAATGTACAGCCTCGTCAGCCAGTAACGCCTCTCGAACGCCC
This sequence comes from Arcicella sp., assembly GCA_040403275.1. Lineage (GTDB taxonomy): Bacteria > Bacteroidota > Bacteroidia > Cytophagales > Spirosomataceae > Arcicella. Next base: position 1,173 of record JBBAKZ010000394.1, read on the forward strand.
CTCTCGTATGGAACAAATAAGTTCGATGAATGAAATTTCATTGGATTTAATTGAAACAAATCCGTACCAGCCACGGACGCATTTCGATGAAGAGGCACTCAACGAATTAGCGGATTCTATTAAAGTGCAAGGGATTATTCAACCCATTACGGTTCGTCAGATTGGTTCAAATAAATTCCAATTAATCTCTGGGGAGCGTCGTTTGCAAGCGTCAAAACGGGCAGGTTTAACGAGTATTCCTGCGTATGTAAGAACTGCCAATGACCAACAAATGCTTGAAATGGCCTTGATTGAGAATATTCAGCGTGAAAACCTGAACTCAATTGAAATTGCCCTATCTTATCAACGTTTGATTACCGAATGTTCTTTGAAGCAAGAAGAATTAGGTGATCGAGTGGGTAAAAATCGTACAACAGTAAATAATTATATCCGTTTATTGAAATTACCCGATGTAATTCAAGTGGCTTTAAGAGACATGAAAATCTCAATGGGACACGCTCGTGCAATTATTAATATTACTGACCGAGAACAACAATTAGAAATTTTCAAAAAGATCATTGCTGATGACTGGTCCGTTCGTAAAGTGGAGGAAGCCGTGAGAGATTTAGCAGATTCTAACTTAGTAGATTCTGCGAAAAAAGCTATCGGTGGAGGAGTTAAACAAGAAATTAGAAGTTTACAATTTCGTTTGCAAGCTTATTTTGGTGCAAAAGTTGTTGTAAAAGCGGACGAAAAAGGTAGGGGGGAAATCAAAATTCCGTTTACTTCGCAAGCTGATTTAGATAAAATTTTATTAGCAATCAAAGCGTAGTTTTCGATGTTTGGTATTCGATTTTCGATGTTTGTTTTCCGAAAATCGAACATCGAACACCAAAAATCGAAAATAAACGTTTGATTTTAAAAAAATTTAGATGAAAAAATTAGTGTTTTTATGCTTTTTCGTAAATCTATCTTCAAATATTCAAAGCCAAGTTATCAGGATTGACACCTCTAAAATTGTTGATCGTGATAAAAAAGTCAAGATTCATAGGAAAGAAGATTCACTAAAAAAGTTCTATAAAATTATTCCACGTACCGCAACGATTCGTTCTGCCATGGTTCCTGGTTGGGGACAAGTTTATAACCGTCAATATTGGAAATTGCCCTTAGTGGCAGGTGCATTTGCGGTTAATATTTATTTCATTGCTCGGAATGATATGCGTTACCATTATTACAGAAATATTTTAGGAGGTACCTACGCCAACGGAACAGCCGGCTCCTCCACAACTTTCAAAGTTCCTTTGTATGACGATTCGAATACCGTTAGAGAATACAATCAAGACCAATTAAATAATATTGTGGCGGGTTATCGAAAAAATCGAGATGGTTCATATTTGATATTATTGGCAGTTTGGGCTGCAAACATCGTGGATGCTAACGTTACAGCTCACTTAAAAACATTTGATATGACCGATGATATTTCAGTAAAAATACAACCAACTTTTAGTAGCCCGGACATTATGGAACCTATTTTTGGAGCAAAATTAATCTTAGCATTTAAGTAAATTTAGTTATGAGTTATAAGTGATGAGTGGTGAGTTAGAGGCGTAATTTAAACCTCATAATTCATAACTCATAATTCATAATTCATAACTACTACCTAACAAAACATGAATATAGTATTACTCGGCTACGGCAAAATGGGTAAAGTTATCGAGAAAGTTGCAGAGAGTCGAGGTCATAACATCGTTGCCCGCATAGATGTTAATAATCGTCAAGAATTTGATACCCTAATCACCTCAGAAGTAGATGCCGTTATCGAATTTAGTCACCCATCCTCCGCTTTTCAAAACGTAAAATCTTGCCTTGAAAAAGGCTTTCCTGTCGTTAGTGGCACAACGGGCTGGCTTGATTATAAACCAGAAATTGAAACTTTGGCTC
>JBBAKZ010000395.1:0-3090 GCA_040403275.1 Arcicella sp.
TCGGCTCAACTTCCTCTAAGGTTACTAATAAATTTTGGCAAAAAGCCAGAAATCCGCAGAAAGATTTACGATAATTAATTGAAGAAAAATATAAAATCTTAAGGAACACGGATTTAACGGATTAGACATCAGCGGTCTAATCCGTTAAATCCGTACGATACGCCGCTGCGGTGCAATCAAACTCATCCAAAATGAAACTCGAAAAATACAAAATAGATTCCCTAAACTCAGATTTGGCGGCATCACATACCAGAAAATTAGACTACTTAACCTCAGAAATTGATGGGGTAGAAGCCATTATTTCAAAATTGATTGACTTCCAAATTGCGATTCCTTCCTGGGCATTAGGTACAGGCGGAACTCGCTTTGGACGTTTTCCAGGTGGAGGTGAACCTCGGAGTTTGGAAGAAAAAATTGAAGATGTTGGATTGCTTCATTCCTTAAATCAATCATCTGGCGCAATTTCTTTACACATTCCTTGGGATATTCCACAAAATCCAATCGCTATAAAAAACCTTGCTGCTCAACACGGCTTGAAATTCGATGCCGTCAATTCTAATACTTTTCAAGACCAAAAAAACCAAGCATTTACTTACAAATTTGGCTCTTTGCAAAATGTAAATAAAGCCATTCGTAAGCAAGCTATTGAGCATAATATCGAAGTAATCAAACAGGGAATTGAATTAGGTTCTGAATCGCTAACCATTTGGTTATCAGATGGTTCATGTTTTCCTGGTCAATTAAATTTCAGAAAAGCTTATCAAAATACGTCGGAAAGTTTAGAAGAAATTTATGCGGCTTTACCCGAAAACTGGAAGTTATTTTTGGAATACAAAGCCTTCGAACCCAACTTTTATTCAACCACGGTTGGCGACTGGGGAATGTCTTACTCTTACGTGCAGAAATTAGGCAAAAAAGCCTTTACGTTGGTCGATTTAGGACACCATTTACCGAATGCCAACATCGAACAAATCGTTTCATTATTGTTAATGGAAGGTAAATTGGGTGGTTTCCATTTCAATGATTCTAAATACGGTGATGATGATTTGACCGCAGGTTCTATTAAACCTTATCAATTATTCCTGATTTTCAATGAATTAATTGAAGGAATGGATGCCCGAGGAATGAATCATACCACTGATTTAGGTTGGATGATTGACGCTTCGCACAACGTGAAAGACCCATTAGAAGACCTTTTACAGTCGGTCGAAGGCATCATGACTGCGTACGCACAAGCACTTTTGGTAGATAGAAAAGCCTTAGAAATTGCCCAAAATGAAAACGATGTTGTGCGTTGTCAAGAAATTTTGCAAGGCGCTTTCCGTACCGACGTTCGTGTAATTGTAGCAGAAGCTCGTTTACGTTCAGGAGGGGCATTAAATCCAATACAAGTATTTAGAAATTTGAAGGTTAGAGAAAATTTAATTGGCGAAAGAGGCGCTTTGACGGTGGCAACTGGACTATAATTATTACGGGATGAAAACACCAACCATTGCCATTTTTGACATCGGCAAAACCAACAAAAAAATCTTCCTTTTCAACGAAAGTTATGAAATAGTTTTAGAAAAATCCACCCAATTCAACGAAATAACCGACGAAGATGGAGATGCTTGCGAAGACGTTGAATTAATGCGTAAATGGGTTATTGAAACTTTTGAGGAAGTATTACAGAATCCTGAGTTCGAAGTAAAAGCACTCAATTTTTCAACTTATGGCGCCAGTTTTGTTCACCTCAATGCGGAAGGAAAAGTAATAGCCCCGCTTTATAATTATTTAAAACCCTATTCTGAGGAACTCAAAAAACAGTTTTATGATAATTACGGAGGTGAAAATATTTTTACTCGCAAAACGGCCTCGCCAGTGTTAGGAAATCTTAATTCGGGCATGGTTTTATACCGGTTGAAATACGAAAATCCGTCGCTATTTGCTCAGATTTACTATTCTTTGCATTTGCCCCAGTATGTAAGTTTTCTTTTTACCGGAAAATATTTTTCGGATATTACCAGCATTGGATGTCACACAAATCTTTGGGATTTTGAGCAAAATAATTATCACGAATGGCTTGAAAAAGAGGGAATAATTGAAAAATTAGCGCCGATAAATGCTAATACATTGGCACCAACTAAAAAATTAATAATCGGAACGGGTTTACATGATAGTTCAGCCGCATTGATTCCTTATTTGGCTACTTTCAAAGGACAAAAATTTGTCCTGATTTCTACGGGAACTTGGTGTATTACGCTCAATCCATTCAATCATACTCCGCTTACGGATGATGAATTGCAGCAAGATTGCCTCATATATATGCAATACACGGGTGAACCTGTAAAGGCATCACGGCTATTTGCGGGATACGAGCATGAGCAAATCATAAAGCAATTATCTGAACAATTTCATACGCCTTTGGATTATTACAAAGAGGTAAAATTTGATGCGAAATTGGTTGAATTTTTTGATAATCATACTTACGAATCTGCTTATCATCAATTGATGCTGAATTTGGTAAACAAACAAATTGTTTCCTCGAAATTGGTTTTAAATGATGATTCTGTCAAGAAGTTATTTGTGGATGGTGGTTTCGGAAAGAATGAGATTTACATGAATTTATTGGCAAAAGCCTTCCCAGCAATGGAAGTTTATGCAGCCTCAGTGGCTCAAGCAACGGCTTTGGGCGCAGCACTTGCCGTTCATGAAGATTGGAATAAAAAAGAAATTTCTCAAAATTTAATTGAATTAAAAAGTTTTTAAAATGATAAGATTTGACAACTGCGAAATCGTTTCAAAAGTTGTCAAATCTAAAATTTTCTACCTTGTCAATTCAAAAACTACCTTCATAATTGCTTCCTCTACTTCGTCAAAATCTTTCCCACGACGTTCCATTACGGCTTTTGCTACTTGATTGGCTTTTCTGAGATGGTAGGTTTTAAATTCATTTCCGCCCGCACTCCACGAAAACGAAGGAATGTGTCTCGGTTGAAAATCAGCGCCAAAAATATTACAATTCACGCCCACAACAGTTCCAGTATTGAACATCGTATTAATGCCACATTTTGAATGGTCGCCCATGATAAGTCCCGCAAACTGAATTCC
>JBBAKZ010000396.1:0-3078 GCA_040403275.1 Arcicella sp.
TCTCTTTGGTTGATGGCATTCCGTTTTCTGTAACAAAATTACAAAATATATTGGCTCAAATCACGATTTTTGACCATTGCACCAAGTCTTTCAATTACTAAATTTTTATTAATACTTACTTTTGTTTCAGGTTTAATTAAGTCAGGAATATCGTACATAATATCATTCAATAAATGCGACATTACCGTTTGTAAACGCCTCGCACCAATATTTTCAACTTCTGAATTTACCGCAAAAGCGATGCGAGCAATTTCTGCTAACGCTTCATCTTCAAAACTTAATTCGACGCCTTCCGATGCCAATAATGCTTCGTATTGTCTCGTTAAGGCACTTTTAGGTTCTTTTAAAATTCGATAAAAATCTTCTTCTCTCAAACTTTGAAGTTCAACTCTAATCGGGAAACGACCTTGTAATTCAGGAATCAAATCACTTGGTTTTGAAACATGAAAGGCTCCCGCCGCAATAAATAAAATATGATCGGTATTGATAACGCCGTATTTTGTATTTACACTCGAACCTTCAACGATGGGTAGTAAATCACGTTGAACACCTTCACGACTTACGTCTGCACCTCCGCCATTGCTACCTCTTGAATTAGCAATTTTATCAATTTCATCGATAAAAATTATTCCTAAATTTTCGGCTTTTCTGATGGCTTCTTCTTTTACCTCGTCCATGTCAATCAATTTGGCAGATTCTTCTTCCAAAAGAATTTTACGGGCATCCGCAATAAACATTTTTCGTTTTTTTTCACGTTTGGGCAACATTCCGCCAATCATTTCTTGAATATTCATCATTGACATCTCGTCAATTGGGCCACCCATTACCCCAATATTTGGTCCGTTGGAAGAACGAACATCAATTTCAATTCTTTTATTTTCTAATTCGCCTTTTCTTAATTTTTCACGAAATAAATCACGAGTTTTTTGATTTAATTCTTCATCCGTTTCGGGTACACTTAATTCAAAACCAACTTCTTTTGTTTTCTTTTTCTTGCCCGTTTTGCTCATGGCTGGTACAAGCGCTTCCAAAATTATTTCTTCAACGATTTCTAGGGCTTTATCTTTTACCGCCTCTTTTCGGCTAGTTTGTACTAAATGTACGGAAGATTCTACCAAATCACGAACCATAGATTCAACATCACGGCCTACGTAACCCACTTCGGTAAATTTTGATGCTTCAACTTTGGTAAATGGTGCATCTGCCAATTTTGCCAATCGACGAGCAATTTCGGTTTTTCCAACGCCCGTAGAACCAATCATCAAAATATTATTAGGTGTAATTTCACGTTGCATCTCTGCGGGGGCATTCATGCGTCTCCAACGATTACGAAGAGCGATTGCCACATTTTTTTTTGCTTCATTCTGTCCGATAATATATTTGTCGAGTTCAGCGACAATTTGTTTTGGGGTAAGTGAATCTAAGTTGATAGTCATATTAATTTACAGCCATTAGCAGTTTACAATTGGCTGTTATCATGTTAATAATTATGGAATATTTACAGTGCTAATAACTGAAAGTTAATAGCTAAAAACAAATTTACTTGATAATTTTTCCTAAATCACAAACTAAACCAAAACTATTCAAATTTCCTGCGGTATTGTATCCTGAGTAAGAATATGACAAGTCAATATATTTTATTTTAAATAAGAAACCCGCCGAAAATCCTGAAAATCCACTTACATTAATTTGGCTCAATTCACGGTTCCTCAGATGGTTATAACCCAAAAGGATGTTGAAGTTTTTGCTCAATAGCAATTCTATACTAAGGATGAAATGACGACCCAAATTATCAATTGCGTTGATTTTATTTTCAATAATATTACCACTTAAATCCTTCTTAATAACGGTCTTATCTAAATAAGTAATATCAAATTTATACAAAGGATGAGCCGTAATGGAGAAACGAACGGGCATATACTTAGGTTTAAAAGTTAGCCCCATTTGTACATCCAAGGGTAAATTGGGATTATCCGAAGGCGTAAAATTCTTTAATCTCATCCCTATATTTTTAACGGTAATTCCCAAGGTCAAATCTTGGGTTGGATGCTTAAAAATACCACCAAAATCAAGTAAAATTGCTGAAGCAGTATAGTTTTCAATAACCGAATTTGCAAATTTCAGATTTCCTCCAAAGCTAATATTTCCTTGTCTTCGTGCATAAGCAAGTGAAATGGCATTGTCGCTCGATGAAAATTTACCCAAAACATTTCCCGCTGCATCGGTTTGTATGAAATCGCCGTAGTCAATATGTTGAATTGCAAGACCGAAGGGTTGTTTTTTAATGTTTTTCACAAAAGCAACCGAAGTATATTTAATTCCTCCAAAATACGGAAGAAAGTTTATACCTATTAGATTGTTTTCAGCAGTATCTAATAGCGCAGGATTTTGAACAAAAGCGTTCGGGTCTTTTTGAGATTTAGAGATGTTGATTCCACCTAAGGCAGAAATAGTAGGGTTAGATGGAATATTTAAGAAGGTAAAATTATTACTCCCCCCGATTTGTCCCATTGATCGAAGGATTATCAGTAGAAAAAGAAGGGTAAGATATGTTGTGGTAAATTTTTTCACGGAAACACAAAGATAATATACTACGCATATAATTAATACTTATCACTTCGTCAGACCAAAGTATTAATTTGTTAACTTTGTGTACTCTAAAATGAATAGTAAAACAGGATTAATTAGTTCCTCAAGCTATTGAAATTGAAACTAAGATTAGTTGAATTAAGTCGTTTATTAGAATTGAGTGCTTTATTTGGTTTTTCATTGCCATACCGGCAGGAAATTAACACCGACCAGACTTACAGAAATCATCCTTTTTTTAAACACGTCTTTTGTCTTTTTTGCGATTTTTTTACTAAACATTTTCAATAATTTTTAGCTAAATTTTTATTAAAGTTCATGCTAAATACTGGTTCTTAGAATCAACCCTAAAAGTTATTGTCTATGTTTAATCTATCATCCTATTGAGACTTCGCCTCTTCGTAATAAATTTTAATTATTTGCGGCTCTTCATAAAAATCTATAACAGCCTCTTGCACGAAAACTTTTGTGTATACGTCACAAACTATGAAG
>JBBAKZ010000397.1:0-3076 GCA_040403275.1 Arcicella sp.
GGTAGGTATCGCTGATGGGCAAAAACACTTTTCCAATCTGTACTTTTTCACGTTGAATGGACTCAATCCATTCCAAAGCCACAATAAACGAATTATGAATTCGGATAAATTGTTTATCCGGCAAGGAAAATTCCAAGGATTTAATCGTTTGCAAGGAAACAACTTTTTGGTTCGGGGTATAAATGGCCACGTAATCTTTTAATCCCTCAATATACATAATTTCGTTCACTTTTATCTTCACTAATTTGGTACCATCTTTTACAAAAATATACGGCTGAACGGCTTCAGAGACAGGATTCAAAGGAATACCTTCATGATTAACTTTTTCATTTGTCCCTCCCTGATTTGCATTCAAACGCAACGATGCTTTTTCAACTGATTTTAAAAAACGTTCAAACGTAATTGGTTTCAAAAGATAATCCAAAACGTCTAATTCATATCCTTCTATGGCATATTCGGAATAAGCCGTGGTTAAAATAATTAACGGTTTTTTCTGTAAAATTTTCAGCAGCGTAATTCCCGTAATTTCAGGCATTTGTATATCCGAAAAAAGGATATCTACCGTATTTTCACGGAGAAATTCTAATGCTTTTAAGGGATCAGAAAACGATTGAATCAGTTGTAAATAGGGCACTTTTTGGATATAATTTTCCAATAAACTGCGTGCCAAAGGTTCATCTTCAACGATGATACAAGTATGAGCCATTTTATTTTATTTTCGAAATATCCAAGGTTAAACAAATTTTATAATCATTTTCTTCGTCAGATACGTCTAATTGGTATTTATTAGCATAACTTAAGGCTAATCTTCTTTTCACGTTTTGCAGACCAATGCCTGATTTTTCGTGATTCTTTGAAGTCAGTTTACTATTTTCTACGGTGAATACCAACGCATTGTTTTGCACCAATAATTTCAAGGTAATATATGCAGTTGTTGAATTATTGCTGACGCCATGTTTAAAAGCATTTTCTAAAAACGTAATCAAAATTAATGGGACAATTTTCGCTTGATTTACGTCTCCTTCCACTTCAAAATTAATGGGAATTTCGTTATTGAGTCGCAACTTTTCTAGACTAATATAATTCTCTATATATTCAATTTCTTTGCTCAAATGCACTTTTTCATGATTAGAGTCGTAAATCATGTAGCGCATCATTTGAGACAGTTTGGCAATTACTTCTGTCGTATTGGGAGAATTTGTAAAAGCTAGATAATAAAGATTATTGAGGGTATTAAACAAAAAATGCGGATTAATTTGGGCTTTCAAAAATGTCAATTCAGCCGTTAATTTCTCATTTTCCAGTTCTTTTCTTTTGGCTTCCAAAGCCAACCAATCTTCGGCAAACTTCAACATACCAACAAAAATGGCGATAAACAAGGTGGTAGTTGCGTGTTGCAGGATAAACTTACTTGCATACAAAAAACGCTCGGATTTTCCTAAATCAGCGTAAATATACCGTTTTAAGTAAATATGAAAGGTAACAATTAAAATAAATGGAATAGTAAATTCAATTAAATACTTTAGTATATTCTTGTGAATAAGAAAACGAGGTAGTAAATAAAAGTAATTTAAATAACTCAACCCCGCCATGATTAGAATATGCGTTGAAGCATCAAAAAAAGCCCTCGAATAATTCACTTCTTCACCTCGACGAGGAAAAGTTATCTGATAATAGAAGAAAGAAAAATATAGACACCAAAAAGAAAGGTGAATTAAAAGTATTCTATTTTTCTGAATGAAAGCTTGCATATTTTGACTTTTAAGTTTTAAAACTGGTGTTTTAAATTCAAATTTCATAAAAAAAATTGATAAATAGGCATTAACAGCTCTGATAAGTCCTTAAAATATAAGTTATTAGATTAACGGGCAATAAACTTCGATACATCAACCCGAAAATCCGATAAATGCCATTGGTGGTCAATAGTATGAACTTGTCGAGTAGTTTATCCTACTTATCTATTAAGATTTTTTCCATCAATTTTATGTAGTTGTTTTGTTACAGAAATTATTTCTCTAAACAAGAACGTACAATTCAACAAACAGAAATCATGGAAAAAATCATCAAATTTACCTTCTTACTACTCCTCACGAGTAATGTATTATTCGCACAATTCGGACCTCCAATGGGTGGCGGTGGTGGTGATGGCAACGGTAGAAATAGAAACAATGCCCCACAACAAAACATGCCCAATCTTGAAGGATCCGCTCCAAAAGGAAATTCAAAAATTACCGGCTACATTATTGATTCGGCGGCCACAGTTGCCGTTGAATACGCTAATATTTCGCTTATCAACACAGTCACGAAAAAACCGGTTGATGGTACAATAGCGGATGAAAAAGGGAAATTTTCATTGACAAAAATCGCTTCGGGTAAATATAAAATATTGATTTCGTTTATTGGATTTGAATCAAAATCAATTGAAAATATTACCATAGAAAAAGGAAAAGATGTAGATTTGGGTGTCTTGAAAATGACAACTTTAACCAAATTATTAGACGGTGTAACGGTAACAGCCGAAAAGTCATTAATTGAAGAAAAAGTGGACAGATTGGTCTATAACGCCGAAAAAGATATGCTCGCTAAAGGTGGAGATGCTTCGGATGTATTGAAAAAAGTACCGATGTTATCGGTGGATTTGGATGGAAATGTATCTTTGCGAGGAACTACAAATATCAAAGTGCTAATCAATAATAAACCTTCCACCATTGTAGCCAGTAGCATTGCGGATGCCTTGAAAATGATTCCTGCCGATTTGATTAAAACGGTGGAAGTAATCACTTCTCCGTCGGCAAAATATGATGCAGAAGGTTCAGCTGGTATTATCAATATTATTACCAAAAAGTCTTCAATTGAAGGATTAACCCTAAATTTAGATTCGGGTGTTGGTTTGAGAGCCTCAAATTTGGGTTTGAACGGAAGTTTTAGAAGTGGCAAATTTGGCATGACTTTGGGCGGATTTGGAAGAGCATTTTATAACAAAGCCAATACAACTTTAGACCAAACAACGGTTAAAAATGGCGTTTCACTTTTGACTCAACAAAGTGCGGATGCGTACGATAATGGATTATTTGGC
>JBBAKZ010000398.1:0-3050 GCA_040403275.1 Arcicella sp.
CATGCCGTAATAATCAACTTGAATGCCATCCAACATGGCAGGAGTGGCTCTTCCTGCCCGAATTTTTGATAATTCAATGGCTAAATGTTTCAACGCACCATCCATGGTTTCTTTGGCAGCGTCGATATAAAATTCTATTTCCTCCATTTTTATTAAAAAGTTGTGATTTGGTGATTTAGTGATTTAGTGAATTGTGGGCGGCAACCGTGGCTGTTAAAATACGCTACGTCCAGTAATCACAAATCACTACTCACTCAATCACAAATAAATTAACTGATAAGCGTTCCAACGGTTTCCCCTTTGGCTAAATTGAGCAGATTATCTGATTTGTTCATATCAAAAACAATAATCGGAACTTCATTTTCTTGGCATAAGGTAAATGCCGTGGTATCCATGATTTTTAACCCTTTGGCAATGGCTTCGGCAAAAGATAATGTATCATATTTTGTTGCGCTGGGGTCTTTTTCAGGGTCGGCCGTATAAACACCATCCACTCTTGTGCCTTTCAAAACCACTTCGGCTTCAATCTCAACGGCACGCAAAGCAGCAGTGGAATCGGTGGTAAAATAAGGATTTCCCGTTCCCGCACCGAAAATAACGATACGACCTTTTTCTAAATGTCTCATGGCTCTTCTACGAATAAAAGGCTCACAAACCGCATCCATTTTTATCGCCGTAAGTAGCCGTGTGAACATGCCGTGTTTTTCCAAAGAAGCTTGAATTGCCATGCCATTGATTACAGTTGCTAACATACCCATATAATCGCCTTGCACACGGTCAATACCCACTTTTGCGGCGGCAGCCCCTCTAAAAATATTGCCTCCACCAATCACAATAGCGATTTCAACGCCTAAATCTTTTACTTTTCTAATTTCTTGAGCGTAACGTTCTAAGATTGAAGGGTCTATAACTTCCCCACCTGAACTAAGGGCTTCGCCAGATAATTTAAGAAGAATACGTTTGTACTTGGGTTTGTTCATGATGTAAGGATTTTTTGCGAGGGCAAAGATAGGGAAAAGGTTTGAAAGGTAAAAAAGGTGGTAAGGTGAAAATAGTGAAAGAAAGCAAAAAAGGTAAAATGGATGAAAGCGGGGAGGAAGTTAAAAAACAGTAAAAAGCTAAGCGAGTAAAATCGCAAATAATAGCTTTTAGCATTTTTACTCTTTTACCTTCCTAATCCAAAAAATCATTCAAATTCGATCATTACCTGATTTTTTTCAACGTTTTGTTTGGGAGCAATTTTAATGGCTTTGATGATTCCTTCGCCCGTGGCTTTTAGTACATTTTCCATTTTCATAGCTTCTAAAATAAGGATTGTATCACCCTTATTGACGGTATCTCCCACATTAACTTTTATGTCCACAATAAGTCCTGGCATGGGCGCTTTGAGGTCATTAACCTTGGAAGAAATAGCATTACTCATACCCAATTGGTCGAGGAGAATATCGAAACGGTCCTTTACCGATACGGGATATTTCGTATTATTTATTTTAATTAAAAACGTTTTAGCCTGGTAATCTGCCTCCAAAACTTCAGCATTGAAGGAACGATTTTTGTAAATGACATGAAAATTTCCATCTTTTACCTCAATCATGTCCCAATTGAAAGGTTGTGAATTGACAGAAATTTCGTTTTTATCTGATTGAATATCAAATATTTGTGAATTTATGGCGGCTTTTAGCATGGGCAATTGATAGTTGATAATTGACAATTCATAATTATTAATTCTCAATTAATTTATGATTTATTTACCAAATATACGCCAACTAAAATAATTCCCATGCCCATAAAGTGCTGAATTTGTATAGATTCTCCATCAATTATTCCCCAAAGGATAGCAACAATTGGAATAAGGTAGGTTACAGAACTCGCCAACACGGCACTTGTTATTTGGATTAATTTATTGAAAAGTACCATCGCTGCCGCTGAACCTAATACGCCCAAAAGTACTGAATACAGAAGCGGTATTTTCGCTTCAGGAAGCATGACTTTATCCATGAAATCGCCGCTAAATAATACGAAAAGAGCCACTGGCCCGATGGTCATAAAAATAAAGGAAGTGATCAGTAAAGGGCTCAAATCGAGTCCTGTGAGGTATTTTTTAGTAATATTTAAATTGAATCCGTATAAAAGCGTAGCCGCAATTACATAGAAAGCGTAATTATTAAACTGTAATCCTTTTGCGCCCGCCAATATCAATAATAATGCTCCAATGAAGCCCAAAATAATACCAAAAACTTGTCGTTTGGTGATAATATTGCCAAAGAACAGGCCGCCAACAATGAGTGTAAATAGGGGAGTAGTCGAATTTAAAGCACCCGAAACACCGCTATCCAATTTGGAACCTGCCTAGGAAAATAAATAGGCTGGAAAGAGATTTCCTAAGCATCCAACCGCTAAAAATAGATGGGCTTTCTGAAGAGGAATTTTTTTGATATTGGCTAAAAAGAAAGGCAAAAAAAAGCAAAAAGCCGCTGTTATACGTAATGAGCCTACTTGAGAGGCATCAAATACAGCCAAACTTTTTTTGACAAGAATAAATGAACTCCCCCAAATGACTGCCAAAAGAGCCATCAACCCCCATGCAAAAGTAGGGTTTTGAAGTTTTGATTTAACGGGTTGATGAATTGTAGTTTTTGTTTCCATGCAAAGATAACTCACGCATTGTTTAGAAAGTTTTTTTTGGATGGTCATGCGGACCGCCTTCACTTTCCGATTTCAAAAAATTGAATTGAATGATTAGTATTGAGAATCAATGAGCTCGGCTTGGATTTTAGCATATTTTAAATAAAATAGCCCTTTGTTTAACTTGTTTTGACCATTTAGTAAGCATCTAATTGATAATATAGCCATCTCTTTCACCTAAGTAATTGTTCGTTATTAGAATCATAACTAATTAATAACCAAATAGTTAATTTAGAAAAATGGTTATTTAATCTGTAATGATCAATCGACTTCCCGAAAGTTTAAAACTTTCGGGAAGTTCCTGAGAGCAGATTTGGGTAAGTTAAATTTTAAAGGCTAACGCTACGTTTTTCCTTTCTAGCAAT
>JBBAKZ010000399.1:0-3025 GCA_040403275.1 Arcicella sp.
GAGAAGTAAATTATCTCAATTTCATACATTTTTTGTATACTAAACGCTTAGACATAATTATTTCATTTCTTGAATTGTAATATCTTTAAATGCCACTTGGGCTTTTCCGCCACCATGAATTTGTACCCCAATCAAGCCTTCTTGCGGAATCGTCAAATCTTTTTCGGTGTAAAATACTGACTTATGCCCGTTGACATAGAGGCGAATTCTGCGGTTTTCGGCACGTATTTCGTAATTGTTCCAGTCGTTAATTTTTATCCAATTATGTATCTGAATAGAATCGGGCTTTACCAAGGTTTTATTCCTGCGAGATTCGTCATAAAGGCTCGCCCAATACCCTTTTCCCCAATCTGCTTGATAGCCAGTCATTTCATAGTCGGGCTCGATGAGTCTTTTGCTTCTAAATTGAATGCTAGAATTGATAAAACCTTCATTTCCAATTAGTTTTATTTTTAGTTTCAAGATAAAATTGGCGTAACTTTTAGTGGTGCAGAGAAAATTGTTGTGAGGCACTTCGTGGATTAAAGAACCGCCAACGATTGCTCCATCTTCAATACGCCAAGTATTTTGTGTTTCCCCTTGCCAGCCATTTAAACTTTTACTATCAAAAAGACTCATTGGTTTTACTGGTTTTGGACCTATAAAAGCGGTCAGTAATATTCCCAAAATAGAAGTGAATAATAAAAAAGGGTTCATGAAGGAAGATTTGATTAGAATTGTTTACTATTTACTGTTATTTTTATATAATTTTTAAGATGCACTAAGAATTTGTTAAAAATTAGTGTAGGTATGAATACGTTACAACAGCTTGATTAATAACGAGTTCCAAAAATATTGTCTCACAAAAAATCCTAACACAAACTTAAAATACATTATTTTAACAAATAAATAGCTAAAATGAAAAAAAGGTACCTGTTATTTATACTGATGATCATGAGTTCGAAAGGAATTTGTCAAGAAAAATTGGATTATGGACGAACTTGGGTTTTTATGGTTGGGGTTCTGGAATGGGCTGATGCAAATACTTTTGCATCGTTTGATAAGCAAGGTAGAGTTGATGCTAAAATTATGAAATTCTTTGAAAAACAAGGCGTACCTACCAATCAGATGCTTTATATCAAAGACCAAAATGCTACGACAAATGCTGTCAAAGAGGGATTTGCTTCTTTTCTTAAACAAGCTAAGAAAGGCGATATTTTGTTTTTTTATTATTGTGGCCATGGTTATAAAAATGAGGGAGGAAAAGTGTGTTTTGCCAATTATAGAGGAGCAGATTGGACTGCCGAAGAAATCGTAAAGACCGTAAACGAGAATTTTGCTGGAAATACCGCTTTGTTTACTGCAGATTGTTGCAATTCAGGTGGTTTGGCAAAGGAAGTTCAGAAATACAAAACTCGAAATTATGCCGCACTCAATTCGGTAATACCAACCGATGTTTCGACTGGAAACTGGACTTTCTCAAACGCTTTGCTTTATGCGCTCGAAGGCCGAAATTTTGTTGATACCGATAATAATGGTGTAATTCAGCTCGGTGAATTATCTCAGTATATTGATACCGAAATGGCAGTTGTTGAAGGACAAAAAGCATCGTATTTTGTGCCAGCAAATATGAGTAACTGGACTATTAGTAGCGGAGTAAAAGCCAAGAAAAGTAATAGAATCGGTGAACGAGTGATGGTAGATTATGACGGAACTGATTGGCTTGGGTTCATTGAAAATGTAGAAGCAGATAAAAAGATAAAGGTTAGGTTTTACAGTTATACCAACAATGAAGTAGATATTGTTGAGCCGTCGAGAGTGAAAACTTTTAAATGTTCCAATGATTTTCCGATTGGTGCGAGCGTAAAAGTCTATTCCACAAGTTATGAAAAATGGTATCCAGCAAAGGTTTTGAAGAAGTTTTCGTGCATGCATTACATTCATTACACTGATTATGACAGCGAATGGGACGAATGGGTTTCGCCAGCTAATATTAAAAAGTAAGAGCCGAGAATTGATTTTCTGCACATAAAAATAATTATTTCTGTGTATAAAATTTATAATTATAACTACAAATAAATAGTAGTTTGGATTTAGGCATTTGGATTTAGCAATTAACCTTCTGAAATTCAATTAATTACATCTTAAGAAACGTCGTTTAACAATGTTCGGCTACTCAAACATCAGTTATCAGCCTCACTTATTACCAATTAGGTATAAATAATTGAGGCTGTTTAACTGGAATAGCCCCTTTTTTGTAAAAATGGCCACTAATCAAAATGCAAATGCTTTGAAACCTAAAGCTTCAAAAACGCTCCAATGGTTTCATTCAAAAATTTATTATCCTCTGGATTACTAGCGGCACCCGCCGTATGACCCCACAAGGACGGAATCGGTTTAAAAGTGACATCCTTAATAAATTTTGCTTCATAAATTGCATCACCAATTGGAAAATACAAATCCGTTTCAGAAGGCATGTATAAAAAAGGCACTTTGATGGAACGCAATGCCGCTTCAACATCACCGCCAAAACCCTTCGAATCACCAACATTATGATATTCCCAGCTACGCATCTGTAAAATTAAATTATTAGCATCGGCACCCGAAATAAAATTGGTTCGATAATTATGCAGCACTTGTTCAAAAGTAGTTCCGGGTTTCGCACGAACCTTCCATAATTCTTTACGCCACCACTCCTGCGAGTACAGCCAAGCCGTCCAAACAACGCTAAATGCCTCGATTCCTTTAACGGGCGGCGAAGTATAATCTCCACTATTAAACGTCCCATCGGCGGTAATTGCCGCAATCTGCCCTTCTAATCGAACAACGCCATGTCCATAAGTTTTTGCAGTACCAGCAGTAGCTACAATTCGGTCAGCAAAATTAGGGTAGCTAACCGCCCATTGAAAGGCCTGTTGTGCACCCATCGAAAAACCGATGATTGCCTGCAGGTGAGATATCTTTAAATCTTCCATCAATAAACGGTGCACCGCTTCTACGTTATCACGTATCTTCATGAGGGGAAAACGTGGACCATGAAAAGGTT
>JBBAKZ010000400.1:0-3000 GCA_040403275.1 Arcicella sp.
AGAAGACATTTTGTGTTATTTTAGTTTCAATCGTTGCCAAAATGCCTTTTAATTGATCTGTATGGGGGTTTTTGGGGTAAAAATTAGTATTTTACAATAAAAAATTTGATATTGTTTCAAAAATAAATAATGATCAGCAAATCAGATTTATCCACAAGCATCCAACGCATCAAACAAATGAATTTTGAATAATTGAGCAATAT
Source organism: Arcicella sp. (assembly GCA_040403275.1). Classification (GTDB taxonomy): domain Bacteria; phylum Bacteroidota; class Bacteroidia; order Cytophagales; family Spirosomataceae; genus Arcicella. The sequence continues at coordinate 204 of JBBAKZ010000400.1, forward strand.
ATAAAGACAACCTATATTTTTGCCTAAAATAACACACGTTGAGAGCATTGCAATTGCGCCTTGTGTTTGGGTCTTTAACTTTAAAAAAGGCGATTGATTACCTCAAGACCTGTCAAGAACGCTAAACTATATTTTGCCCTAGCACCTTCCGAATTTTTTCAAACATTTTTGCACAACGTTTTCGGAGGATGTTATGGATTGAATTTAAAAGATTGCTTTACCAAATCCTAAATCCTTAACCACTAATTAAGTATTTTGTACTTTAAAAAAATAATGGAAAGAAGAACCTTTATAAAAAATACCTCCTTAACTGCTTTGGGTCTAAGTGCCTTTGGAATGTTAGACTCCCACAGTAAATATTCTATGCTTGGCAGCGATTTAAAAGTCAATGGACAGCGTATTGTAAATCGTATTACGGAATTATCCAAGTATGGAATGGATGAACACGGGCATGGCTACCGAGTTGCTTTTACCAAGGGAGACATAGAAGGAAGGGCTTGGTTTATGGAGCAGATGAGAGTGGTAGGAATTGAACCCATCATTGATGCTGCGGGAAATATCATCGGCAAACGAAAGGGGAAAAACCCGAGCCTAAAACCGATTGCCTTTGGTTCGCACATTGACATGGTGCCCGATGGTGGAAACTATGATGGTCCTTTAGGTTCAATCAGTGCTTTGGAAGTAATTGAAGTGTTGAACGAAAACAAAATAATGACCGAGCATCCGCTGGAGATAATTATTTTTTCCAATGAAGAAGGGGGTACGATTGGCAGCATGGCAATGGCAGGTGGCCTTACCAAAGCGGGTTTGCAACAGAAAAGTCAAAGCGGATTAACCATGGCGGAAGGAATAAAAGCGATTGGAGGCAATCCTGATTATATCGAATCCTGTGTTCGAAAAAAGGGTGACCTTTACGCATGGTTAGAATTGCACATAGAACAAGGGGGTATTTTGGAGAAAGAAAACCGACAGATTGGTGTGGTTGAGGGTATCGTGGGCATTGTGCATTGGGAAGTAATCGTTGAAGGGTTTGCTAATCACGCTGGCACCACACCGATGAATATGCGACAAGATGCCTTGCTGGCTTCCGCACAATTCATCATAGCCGTAAATGAAGTAATTAACGCTGTCAAAGGAAATCAAGTTGGGACGATTGGAAAAATTGGCCTAACACCCAATGCTTACAACGTTATTCCTGGTAAAGTAGTGATGGGATTGGAGATTCGAGATTTGTCAGCCGATAAGATTGAAATGCTATTTCGTGAAATAGAAAAACGGGCAGCATTAATAGCAAGCAAAACTAGAACGAAGATTAGTTTTCAAAGGCAAGCGAACGAATCAAAACCGGCGCTCACCGACAAAACATTACAACAAGCCATTAATACTTCGGCCAAAGCCCTTGGATTTAGTACAAAGTTTATGCAAAGTGGGGCTGGTCACGATTCACAAGAAATTGCAGCAATTGCTCCAGTGGCCATGATTTTCGTTCCGAGTGTTGGAGGTATTAGTCATTCGTTCAAAGAATTTACCAAGGCAGTTGACGTTTCCAATGGGGCTAATGTGCTTCTAAATACCATCCTAGCCATTGATAAACATAAAGGGTGATACCAAAGCTTAACTGAGCTTTGCAACTGGGCTTAGGTTTAGCGAATCTATACCTAAGACCCATAATTACTATCAATTTTGAATACTAAAATTGTGTTAATAAGCAAAGAAATGTAACCCACTTAAAGTTTACCGTTTATACAGCTCTAAATCTAAGCCAGGCAGAAAAGCAACAATTTATCGAGGCTGCCTCTGTGAATCCTGTTTTGGTAAATAGCAAATTAGAAGAGATTTTACTGAAGCAATATAATTTCCGTGAAAATCATCGAAATATAATGCTCAACGATAAAGATAAAATTAATAAGTTCGCTACGCTCCATGTTGAATTCGAAAATAACTTACACGCTAAGGTAAAGAATCGAACGGCCTATATTCTTGCTTGTTTGGATTTGGTTGCAAAAAAGAATATTTCTGCTAAAAAATAGATTTTTATATGATTTGTTAGGAACCGTTATCGTAAAATTCTTGTCAACTACGCTAATTTTAAATCCACATTTTTAAAGAAAATTACAAATTATTAAAGTCAAAGAGTTTGTTAAATTTAAGATTGCTGTCGTTTTGATGCATTTGATAAAGACTAAATTAATCCACCACTTGTAAATTTGTCGCACAAAGTCTTTTAATAATCAAAAACGATGATTAAAAGACTTTAAATGCTAACAATTCAGCATATTTGTTAATCAACTAATTTAAGCTCGATAATATTCTCTGAAATCATTGGATTAGTCCGCACACAAAAGGTAACTGTATAATTTTACTTCCAAATGATCTCAACATTCCCATTTTCTTTGGTTGGAAAAACGGTATCCGTCAAAACTTTCTCGCCATCATTGGCATAAATTTCTACGATAGATTTATCCACCAAAATATCTAATTTTAGTTGTCCATATTTAAGTTTTACTTTCATAGATTCGACACTCTTAAATCTATCGTTGAAGTCAATTTTCCCGGATTTTGTACGGTCGAACGATAGCGTTTCAGTGGCTACATCATAACTCAATACGCTCTTTTCATCGCCATTTTTAAGCAAGTTTAATTCAAATCCTTTGGCGGCCAATAACTTAATATTCAATACTAAACGATACGAATTATCTTTTAAAGCAATCGTTTGAGCATTGATTTTTTCATTGGGTTGCAGGGTTAATTTTTGCGTAAAAATATGCTCCGAAACAATTGGGGTTTGTTTTAATTG
>JBBAKZ010000401.1:0-2985 GCA_040403275.1 Arcicella sp.
GGAAGAAGTCATGAAAACGGGCGAATCGATCATTAGAATGGAAGTAGATGAAGGTTCTGCGGGCGGATTGGCCATTTATGGTGATAAATTTGGTCGTTATCCAATGAATCCGACGGTCATTTTTGTGTATTAAAATTGACAATAATTTAGGATGTAATACTTATGACATTGTTAAGTAAGTCCCTTTAACTTCCCGAAAGTTCTTTCTACTTTCGGGAAGTTTACAACTCAATTTTAATTCCAAAACCCTGACAGCGGCTAAAAGCCCTGCCAGCGGTTAAAAGTAGATATTTCTTTTAAAATAGTTAAACAAAATTTTTAAAAACGCATCACTTTTACGGTTTCCGAAATAATTAATTTCCCCTCCGTTGCTTTCTGAACTGCTTCAATACTTACCCCAGGCGCTGTTTCCAATAATTTAAAACATCCTTCGGGCATTACTTCCAAAACCGCCAATTCCGTTACGATTTTCTTGACACAACGGATGCCGGTGATGGGCAAAGAACAATTTTTAAGCAATTTCGATTTTCCATCTTTACTGACGTGTTGCATGGCCACAACGATATTTTTTGCAGAAGCGACTAAATCCATCGCACCTCCCATGCCTTTTACCATCTTTCTCGGTATTTTCCAATTGGCAATATCGCCTTTTTCTGATACTTCCATGGCGCCCAAAATGGTCAAATCTACATGTTCGCCCCGAATCATGGCAAAACTCTCGGCCGAACTGAAAAGCGATGAACCTGCTTGCATTGTAACAGTCTGTTTTCCTGCATTAATTAAATCGGCGTCTACGTTTTCTTCAATGGGAAACGGACCAATTCCTAACAATCCATTTTCAGATTGTAACACCACATTGATATCTTTGGGAATGAAATTGGCGACCAAAGTAGGAATCCCAATCCCCAAATTTACGTAATAGCCATCTTTCAATTCTTGAGCAATTCTTTGGGCGATTTGGTTTTTATCAAGGCCGATAATAGCCCCTGAAGGAATGACTTTTTTACTTATCTGTTTAACGGTGTTGACATTACTAACCGTTCTTTGCTCGATTCTTTTTTCATAATTATTCCCTTGAAAAATTCGTTGAACGTAGATTCCCGGCACGTGGATGTCATTAGGATTGAGCGTGCCAAGCGGTACTAATTCTTCTACTTCTGCAATGGTGATTTTGCCCGCCGAAGCCATCATGGGACTGAAATTTCGAGCCGTTCCTTTGAAAATTAAATTACCAGCCGAATCTCCTTTCCATGCCTTTACAATAGAAAAGTCTGCTTTTAGCCAAGATTCCATGAGATATTTTTTTCCACCAAATTCTCGCATTTCTTTGCCTTCTGCCACTTCCGTTCCTACGCCAGCGGGTGTAAAAAAAGCGGGAATTCCAGCGCCTCCCGCCCTGATTCTTTCCGCTAAAGTACCTTGAGGTAATAATTCAACTTCCAATTCTCCCGACAATAATTGGCGTTCAAACTCTTGATTTTCTCCTACATACGAACAAATCATCCTTTTTACTTGTCGAGTTTTAAGCATTAATCCTATGCCAAAATCATCAACGCCGGCATTGTTCGAAATGCAAGTCAAGTTTTTTACACCCTTTCTTAAAAGGGCCGAAATTGAATGCTCTGGAATGCTACAAAGACCGAATCCGCCTAACATCAAGGTGGCACCGTCTTCAATATCAGCCACTGCTTCGTCGGCATTATTTACTATTTTATTAATCATCTTGTTTTTGATTTATGCTTTCAAACTCAATTTACTGATTTAGCGGGTAAAATCATGTTACTCACCTCACCAAAATCAATTCTTCGCCCATTTTTTTCTGCAAAACCTTTGATAATAATGGTATCTAAATCTTCCAAAAACCTTCTTTCTGTGCCATTTGGTAACATAATTGGATTTTTACCACCCCAAGTAAGTTCTAAAAGCGAGCCAAAACTATTAGGTTGATTGCCCGAAATGGTTCCTGATCCCAACAAATCTCCCACCCTCAAATTACAGCCATTTACGGTATGATGCGCAATTTGTTGCGCTACTGTCCAATACAAATTGTTGAAATTTGAGCGTGAAATCACCATGCTTTCGCCGTTTTTTGTTTGTAAAATTACTTCTAATTGTACATCAAAATTTAAGTGTTTTTTTTCATTCAAGTGGGGTAAAACCGCCGGGATTGGGGCAGGTGCTGGCACTCGGAAAGCTTCGAGTGCCTCAATTGTTATGACCCAAGGAGAAACGGAGGTAAAGAAGTTTTTTGCCAAAAATGGCCCTAAAGGTACGTATTCCCACTTTTGAATGTCTCGGGCGGACCAATCATTCAATAATTGAAAACCAAAAATGTAATCTTCTGCCTCATTTACATCAATCGAATCACCAATTGCATTGGCTTTACCAATCACGGTAGCCACTTCTAATTCAAAATCTAAACGAGCGGTAGGAGCGAAAATTGGTGGCTTCGTTTCGTCATTATTCACTTGTCCTTTGGGACGATGAAAGTTTTTCCCAGAAACAAAAATGGAACTCGACCGTCCATGATACGCTACGGGAATATGCTTCCAATTGGGCAATAACGCATTTTTAGGGTCACGGAACATCGTACCAACATTGGTGGCGTGTTTTTCGGAAGAATAAAAATCGGTGTAATCTCCAATGCGAACGGGCAAATGTAATTCAACCGAATTTAATGGATAAAAAACAGTACGTGGAATATTGCTTAAATCAGTCAATAAAATTTGTAAATGTTGGCGAACGGCCTTGGTTTTTTCTTTCCCCAAAGCCATAAACTCATTTAAAAAATCTTGTACAAAGACTTTTGTATCAATTTCAAAACCATCAAAATAGCCTAAGATTGCCAATTCGTGTAAATCAACAATTTGCTCTCCAATAATGGTTGCAAGCCTTTTTGAGGAATTATTGATTGAGAAAATACCAAAAGGAATATTATCAAGGGTGAATTTCATGTTTGTTTAATGTCTGAATTTATCATTCCAG
>JBBAKZ010000402.1:0-478 GCA_040403275.1 Arcicella sp.
TTGAAGCAATCATTGAAAAAGCCAAAGAAACTCGTTTACCCGCCGGTTTAGACATAAAAATCACGGCAGATTCATCCGAAAGAACTAAAAATGAAATTACTGACCTAGTCAATACCGTAATCTTAGGTTTTATATTCGTGGTATTAGTGCTGATGTTTTTCATGGGTGTGAGAGATGCTATTTTCGTGGGACTTTCAGTTCCATTATCAGCATTATTAGCCTTTATTCCACTGTATTTCTTAGGATTTACCTTGAATACTATTGTACTTTTCGCCTTCCTTTTGGGACTCGGAATTGTGGTGGATGATGCCATTGTGGTTATTGAAAATTCGCACCGTATTTTCAATAAATACCGTCATATTTCCATTATTGAAGCCGTGAAATTAGCCGCTTCTGAGGTTTTTGTACCCGTTTTATCGGGAAGAATTACTACTGTAAGGCCTTTCGTTCCGCTCCTTTTTTGGCCGGGTATTGTGGG
>JBBAKZ010000402.1:488-2972 GCA_040403275.1 Arcicella sp.
CCATTACCTTGATTTGTACCTTGGTAGCTTCTTTGATTGTGGCTTACGTAATGAACCCCGTTTTTGCGATGACTTTCATGCAACGCCACGACGAAACTGGAAAGGTAGATACGAGTGTTGCCTCTCTGAAAAAGCCGATGATTATTTTGGGAATATGTGCTTTGTTGGGATATTTTGTTAACGTGGGCTTAGGTAATTTCTTTTTGTTTATTGCCATTTTGTACGCATTCAATCACTTTATCCTTACGCCAAAAATTATCGTACCTTTTCAAGAGAAAACGTTACCTGCTTTCAAGAATAATTACCAAAAATTGATTTCTTGGTTAATTACTGGGTATCGCCCCGTTTGGATGGTTATTTCGATGTTTGCCTTGTTCATATTTACCATTTTCCTTTTAGGGGTTGTGAAACCTGCCGTAATTTTCTTCCCAAGTGGCGAGCCAGATTACGTGTATATCTACAATAATTTACCCATTGGCACGGATTCAAAAATTACCGATTCGGTTACGAAAGTGATTGAAAAAAAGGTTTTTGACATCATCAAACGTGAAAAAGCCGAAGGGGCAATCAACTCGGTGATTTCAAATGTGGGTAAAAATGCGGGTGACCCTTTCAATCCTGATCGAGCCCCAACGCCTCAGAAATCTAAAATTACGGTTGCCTTCGTAAGTGGTATAAATCGTGGTACTACTTCTTCGGAAAAAATGTTGGCAATTTTCAGAAAAGAAATCAAAGCATTACCGATTCCTGGCGCTGAAATATCCGTAGATCGAGAAAATAATGGTCCCCCAACGGGCGCTCCCATTGCCATTGAAATTGCCGGCGATGATTTCAAAGTATTGACCAAATTAGAGAAGCAAGTAAGAGCAGCCATTGATAAATCGGGCATCAAAGGAATTGAAAAATTGAAATCGGATTTGATTACGAATAAACCCGAAATCATCATTGACGTGGATAAAGCGAAAGCTCAACGTGAAGGAATATCGTCAGCACAAATAGCCATGCAAGTTCGTACAGCCCTTTTTGGTTCTGAAATTGCGAAATTCCGTGACGATAAAGATGAGTACCCAATTCAGCTTAGAATTAAAGCCGAAGACCGGAATCAAGTTGAAAAATTGTTGGCGATGAAAATTGTTTATCGTGATATGGTGATGGGTGGAATGTTGCGTGAAGTTCCGCTGAATTCAATTGCCACGGTTTCTTATTCAACGTCTTTCAGTCAGATAAATCGTAAAAATCAAGAGCGTGTCATTACCTTGAGTTCAAACGTTTCCCAAGGATATACCGCCAATGAAATTGTACCTCAAATTCAAGAATTGGTGAATGAAATGGATGTGCCAAGTGGTTATGTAATCCGCATGGGTGGTGAACAAGAAGAACAAAAAGAGACGGGAACATTCTTAGTTGGGGCTTTAATTGCTGCAATTATGCTAATTTTCTTGGTATTGGCGACGCAATTCAATTCAATATCCAAACCAATTATCATTTTTGCCACCATTTTATTATCGTTTATTGGCGTATTCTTAGGCTTCATGGCCTTTGGAAAAAGTTTCTCCATTATCATGTCGGGCGTTGGGATTATTGCCTTGGCAGGGATTGTGGTAAAAAATGGTATTCTTCTCATAGAATTTACGGACGAATTAATGGGACGGGGTTATCCACTCAAAAAAGCCATTATTGAAGCAGGAAGTACCCGTTTAACGCCCGTAATTTTGACCGCCGCTGCGGCAGTTTTAGGACTTGTTCCACTGGGAATTGGTTTGAGTATTGACTTTGTTAGTTTGTTTACGGAATTAAATCCACACATTCATACCGGTTCAGACAGTGCGGCATTCTGGAATATCTTGGCTTGGACAATTATTTACGGATTAACCTTCTCAACCGTCCTCACCCTCGTAATCGTACCGTGTATGTATTACATCAACGAGCGAATTCGTGATAAATGGTTCAGAAAAAACAAAGCTGTAGTCGTTCAAGCATTAGCAGAAATAGAAGAGTAAAATCAAAAATATTTTAGTGGTTAGGTGATACTGAAACGTCCAGAGCAATGCTTTGGACGTTTTTTTGTGTTTCGAAAATGTGCTGCTTCTAAAATGATTATCCCTATTTCCGTGGTCTTGTTTTCACTGACCTTTTGGGGAAGAGTGGTCAGTGAAATTATATTTCTTTCTTAAAGTTTTGTCGGATTGACATAACGTAAGCGGGCAACTTTCCCAAAATCTTTATCATTGTCAGATAGTAAAATAAAATCGTTCACCATTGCAGTAATCGCAATCACGGCATCGGGCAGTTTTATTTTAACGCTCCTCCTCATTTCTGCCGTCTTGATAATTATATCCTCTGTCAAACCAAACTCTTTTGACATCTCAATAAACTCTTCAATCAAATTAACCGTTTCTTGTTCGGTGTTCCAACTTAATAACTCAATACGAGTAATTACGGAAATTTGACAACTGAAACTATTCAAGATTCCATCTACTAAAT
>JBBAKZ010000403.1:0-2957 GCA_040403275.1 Arcicella sp.
CCTAACCTCCGATTCAGGACTGATTTCTCCCTCATTAAATACGTCGTGGCCCAAACGAAGGGCAAAACGTACGTATTCAACTTTTTTGAAGCTAATCTTTCCATCATTTTCCAACACTTTCGAGATTTGCATACGGGCGGCATTAGAGCCAATGTCAATAGCAGCGAGTTTCATTTTTTTAAGTTTAAGAAGTTATATCGTTTAAGAAGTTCAACAGTTAAAACTGTTGATATTTGATTTTTTTAATGATTTAATCACGCTAGCTTTTAAATTTATTGAAGGTATATCCGTTTCCTTCTTCCTCAAAATCCAATTCTATACCCATCAAATACATCAGATGTGGTCTCTTTATCAATAATTTGATATTGAGATTTTCGATTTCGTAAAGGTCGTCATGGTCTTCCATTTTATCAAATCCGATGAAATATGTTGCACTACATGCTCCTCCTCTTAAACCAATTCTGAGAAAATAATTTTCAGGTATTCCTTTGATAGTCAAGGCATTATTGACTTGTATTTTGGCGTTTTCTGAAATATTGATGGGAATAATATTTGTTTCAATCATAAAAAAATAAGGTATTCAATTTTTTGAGTTCATTTCGACCTTAAAATTAAGTATTTTTGACAATCATAATCCTTTTGTCGATTATTTGTTGTTAGTTTCCTTCATACATTCATATTTATGCTTTTCTTACGGATAGTTATTAATTGTTACTTTTCAATTGAGTGTTTAACCCTTACAAAATGGAATTAGTTGCTGATTTAGTTAAAATAATCCTACCAGCGGGCTTAGTCTTATGGGCTATGTACCTGACAGTTAGTTCATTTATTAAAAAAGATATCGTTGAAAAAGAATTAGCCATTAAAGCTGAAACAACAAAAACAATGTTGCCTATTCGGTTACAGGCGTATGAACGAATGGCTTTATTTTTGGAAAGAATTTCTCCCAATAATTTATTGATTCGATTGAATGGACGTGCTGGAAATGTCTTAGCATTTCAACAATTGATGTTGGCGGAAATTAGAGAGGAGTTTTCTCATAATCTTTCTCAACAAATATACATGAGTGACCAAGCGTGGACGGTGGTGAAAAATGCCATGAACGAAACCGTGGCAATTATCAACTTATCTGCCCGAGATTTAGCGCCCAATTCACCCGCATTAGAAATATCAAAGCGTATTTTTGAAGTGATTATGGAGAAAAATGTAAATCCATCCGACGAAGCACTGCGAGTAATTAAACAGGAAATTCGTGAGAATTTTATGATGTAATTTTAAAAATAAAAATCCGTGAACAATATTTTAGGTATCATTCCCGCCCGTTATGCTTCCACTCGTTTTCCTGCCAAACCACTCGTGGATATTGGTGGAAAATCCATGATACAACGAGTGTATGAGCAAGCCTTGAAGGCGAAATCGCTCGCTAAAGTAGTAATTGCTACGGATGATGACCGAATTTTTAATCACGTTTTATCTTTCGGTGGAGAAGTGGTAATGACTTCTACAAACCACCCGAGTGGCACAGACCGATGTTTTGAGGCTTTTCAAATTATATCAAAAGCGGATAAAAAGAAACAAGGAAAACTCCATCAAAAATTTGACTATGTCATTAATATTCAAGGAGATGAACCCTTTATTCAACCCGAACAAATTGATATTTTAGCGGGATGTCTGACCGAACGAACGGAATTGGCAACGCTCGTGAAACACATTGAAGACGAAGCTACTTTGTTTAATCCAAACACCCCAAAAGTAGTTTTTGATAATAATCACGAAGCCATTTATTTCACCCGACAAACTGTTCCATATTTGCGAGGAATTGAAAAAGAAAAATGGCTAAATAAGCATGATTATTATAAACACATTGGCATTTACGCTTACCGAGTTGATGTTTTAAAGAAAATTACAAAACTTCCCATAGCATTATTGGAACGGGTAGAATCGTTGGAACAATTGCGTTGGTTAGTGAATGGCTTTAAAATAAAAATTGCCGAAACTCCTTACGATAGTTTCGGCATTGATGTTCCTGCGGATTTGGAGGAGGCTTTGAAAAGGGTAACTACTTCGCCGTCAAATAAACGAACGGAATAATACACTCCTCCAACGATACGCCGCCGTGCTGAAAAGTATTCCGATAATGACTTACATAATGATTGTAATTATTGGGATAAGCAAAGAAATAATCATCCATCGTGAAAACGTAAGTCGTTGATACATTGACTTTTGGCAAGAAATATCTTTCAGGTTTACGACAAATCAATAAATGTCCGTCATCGTCCCAATTAAGATTTCTTCCTTGTTTATAGCGCAAATTTGTATTCACCGAACGGTCGCCCACAATTTTCACGGGGTTCTGAACCCGTATCATTCCGTGGTCGGTAGTGATGATTAAACGACCTTTTTTCTCGGCAATTTTCTTCAATAAATCAAACAAAGGCGAGTGATTAAACCAAGAGGCCGTCAAACTTCTGTATCCCGATTCATCCGGTGCTAATTCCTTAATCATGGCCATATCCGTTCGTGCGTGCGAGAGCATATCGACGAAATTATACACCACAATATTCAAATGATTTTGTTCTAATCTTGAAAAATTTTCTACCAAACTTTTGCCCTGATTATTGTGAATAATTTTGTGATAAGAGGCTTTTACTGGAAAAGGCATTCTACTTCTTCTCAATTGCTCTTGAAAGAAAAACTCTTCGTGTTTATTGAAACCCTCTTCCTCCTCACTGTCGCCAATGTCTTGCACCCAATGTTTTGGATATTGTTTTTCAATTTCAGAAGGCATCAAACCAGAGAAAATAGCATTGCGAGCGTAGGCAGTGGTAGTGGGAAGAATCGAATAATAAACCGATTCTGTTTCAACGGAGAAATAATCTTGAATTAATCCTTCCAAAATCTTCCATTGGTCAAATCGAAGATTATCAATCAACACAAAAAATAGGGGAGAATCTTCT
>JBBAKZ010000404.1:0-2952 GCA_040403275.1 Arcicella sp.
CTGAATTGATAACCGTCTCATAATCAATGGGTCTCACCGTTCTAAGGTCAATTACCTCTGCATTGATTCCCATTTTTTCTAATTCAGCGACCGCAGGCATTACCACTCTTGAAAGCATTTTTCCGAAGGTTACAATGGTTACATCCGTACCTTCTTTTACGATATTTGCTTTCCCGATTGGCACGATATGCTCTCCGTCTGGCACTAATCCTTTGTCGCCATACATCAATTCAGACTCCATGAAAATTACTGGATTGTTATCTCTAATGGCTGATTTCAACAAGCCTTTAGCATCAGCAGGATTTGAAGGTACTACCACTTTCAAACCAGGCGTATTGGCAAACCAATTTTCAAAATTTGAAGAGTGTTGAGAAGATAATTGTCCAGCATTTCCAGTGGGTCCACGAAACACAATTGGACAATGATACTGCCCGCCCGACATTGACATCATTTTGGCGGCTGAATTAATCACTTGGTCGATGGCAACCAATGAAAAGTTAAAAGTCATAAATTCAACCACCGGACGCAAACCGTTGGCGGCTGCCCCAACGGCAATTCCTGCAAAACCTAACTCGGCGATGGGTGTGTCAATTACACGGTCTGGACCAAATTCGTCCAACATTCCTTGTGATACTTTATAGGCTCCATTATATTCGGCAACTTCCTCACCCATCAAAAAAACAGATGGATCATTACGCATTTCTTCGTTTAACGCCTCACGAAGTGCCTCTCTGAATTGTATTTCTCTCATTTTTATTTAACAGTTTATGAGCTATGAAGGATTAAATTCATAGTCTCACAAAATTAGGCAAGAAAGTTTATTTAGCCAAGATTAGTTATCAGTTCTGAGTTCATAGTTGGGATTTTCTGACAAAATATTTTACATTTAAACAAAAAATACGGCTCATTTTCATGAAATCCGTCTCTGTAATGTTGATGAAGTATTTAATTATTTATTTTTCTGACAAAAAGCAGCTATTCGGAAGATTAAGATTTTGATAATCAGACGGCTAAAAAAACAATGAAAAAATATAAAACTAAAATAGGTTAAAATTTCATGCCCAGAAAATATCCCGACAAAAATGCACCTTCCACATTTCCTAAACCAAAACCATCACCACCTAAAAAGATAGGTTTATTTTCAATTTGATAAAAATGTTCTGGGAAACGTTTGGTAGCATTACTGAAACGCCAACGATGGGTTTGGAGAGAATCTATATTTTCGGGCTCAACATATTGTTTAACGGATGATAACATTTCTTCGGCTACTTCCTGCAAATTATCATCAAAACGGGTGGCACTATACGCAGATGAGGCATGAAGCGTCACGGTTGGGATTTTGGTAATACCTTTTTGGTAATTATCCGCAATCCAAGCAACGGGTTGATTTTCTAAAATAATACCGCCGCTAACGATATCAGTGGGCTTTTTTAACACGGCCATCACCGCAATACAAGGCTCATATTCGATAGTAGCAAGCACATTTTTATCTTTTTCCGAAAAATCAATTTTTGAATTTTGAAAAAGGTCAATCACCTGTGGAATTGGGATGGTGATAATCAAATGATCAAAAGCGTACACATGACCTGATTCAGTCGTTACGGTATTATTTTCAATCAAAATCACTTTTTCATTCACCAAAACATTGAGCGAAGTAGCCATTTTTTTAGGAATAGTATTCATCCCTCCTGCTCCTACATAACGCACATTTTCACGTTGGGCAAGATGCCATTCTGCTGTGATATTTTCCGAGTGCATTTCTGAGATAAATACTTGAAATTCAGGTGATTTTACCGAAAAGTATTGGGCGCCATGATCGGCTTTGGCTTTGTCAATGGTTCGGGTGGACATCCTCCCTCCTACGCCACGACCTTTGTCTAAAACCGTAACATCATGTCCTTTTTGCGTTAAAATTCTGGCGGCAGAAAGTCCTGCCAATCCTGCACCAATGATGATTGCTTTCAAAATATTTTTCTTTGTTTATTGAAAACATAACTTGATTTTTGTGGAAGATGTTTCAAGAAATATCATTTAACTTCCTCGACCGAAACCCACATATTCAACAAATCCATTTCCCCAAACTGACTGGCAAAAGCCACATCATTTGCATCCCGACCGTAGGCAATTACCACCCTATTTCCTTTTGGAACATCTTGTGTGGCATCGAAAGTGTACCATTTATCGCCCACATAAGCCTCGAACCAAGCGTGTAAATCCATCGGTTTTAAATTGTAAAGATACCCAACCACCATACGGGCAGGAATATTCAAGGCCCGCCAAAGTGCTAAACAAAGGTGCGTAAAATCACGACAAACGCCCGTTTTGGTTTCAACAATATCAGCCGCCGACGTTGACGATGAACTACGTCCGTATTCATAAGAAATATTATTTTTTACCCATAAACGAATCGCTTCAACTTGTGCGTAACCCAAAGGTTTACCTTTCGTAATATCAAAAGCAAGCGAAAACAATTTGTCTGACTCGCAATAACGACTCGGTAACATATAAATTATCGCCTCATTTGGGAGATTTTCGACTGGTACAAAATAAGCATTCATGTTGGTTTCGAGCGTTTCCTCAACTTCAAAAACAAAATGCGTTTTGATGTTTAATTTTCCGATTGGAGCCAAAATTCTTTGGCATAAATTTCCATAAACGTCACGATATTCTGAGAAATGAATGTTTGGTGTAAGTAGATACGTTTCTTCAATCAATTGTTGCTTTGAACCGTTTTGAGGGCGAAGCATCAAAATTAGCGGGGCATTTTCTTTTAATTCATAAACGAGCTGACAAGCAACTTTTAATTTCATTGTGTGTTGTTAAAAATGTATATACAAAGGTAACTTTTACTTGTTACAATAGTTTTAAGATGGCTTGAATAATTCTTTAGCGCATTGGTAATATTTGTGAAGCTCGCCAGACTTTTTATAGTGTTAAAAAGTTAGACCATTT
>JBBAKZ010000405.1:0-2950 GCA_040403275.1 Arcicella sp.
TACGAAATTTCAAATTTTGCCAAAAACGAGCACTATTCACGACATAATACCAGTTATTGGAAACAGGAAGAATATTTAGGAATTGGTCCCTCGGCGCATAGTTTCAACCATGTAAGTCGGCAATATAATGTGCCGAATAACACAAAATACCTCAAAGAATTACAGCAAAATGTCGTTCCTGCGGAAGTAGAAATTTTGACGATTGAAGACCAAGTAAATGAATATTTGCTCACAGGTTTGCGGTCAAAATGGGGTTGTGATTTGCAGAAAATTAATGCGTTATCCAATCAATTATTTCAAGAACAAAATGCGCTTGCCTTAGAAAAACAGGTGCGGGAAGGATTTTTAATGATTGAAAATGATACGCTTTTATTGACTTATCAAGGAAAATTATTTGCCGATAGAATTGCGAGGGATTTGTTTCTTTAATTGCAACCCCATAGTCATCAATAGGAAACATGTAGTTTTATAGAAAATTTAGGGCAAAAAGGGGTTTAAATTCGGTATCTAAAACAAAAGAGTCGTAATTTTGTGTTTAAATCGACTACTAAATACCAATGGCAAAAAATTCGTTCAAAACTCCGCTTCCTTCCGAAGAAAATCCACAAAGCTCAAAACCAAAATTGAGTCGTTGGCAACGCTTTGAGGATTTTGGCGAACGTTATCCATTGGTACAAATCATTCTCATTAACATCATTAAGTTTATTCTCTACGGCGTTGGCGTTTCTCTGGTCACGGTTATTCTCCTAAAATTCGTTCCCGTTTGGATTACCCCCACGATGATTGACCGGAAATTTACTGCCCTTTTCAACGGTAAAGATGCTGAAATTCATTCCGATTGGGAATCTTACGACAATATTTCCAAAGAAGCGGCTTTGGCAGTGGTAGCCTCGGAAGACCAACTTTTTCCCGACCACAATGGCTTTGATTTTGAAGCGATGTACGGTGCATTTCGCCACAATTTAAAAGGAAAACGCATCAAAGGAGCCAGTACGATTTCTCAACAAGTTGCCAAGAATGTATTTCTTTGGCAAGGCAGAAGTTACCTTAGGAAAGTTCTGGAAGTATATTTTACGTTTTTAATTGAACTAATATGGGGTAAGGAACGCATTTTGGAAGTATATCTCAACGTTGCCGAAACGGGAAAAATGACCTTTGGCGTTGAGGCCGCTTCCCTCCGATTTTACGGGCACAACGCAAAAAGCCTCACTCGCACCGAAGCCGCCCGAATTGCCGCCGTTTTACCGAGTCCAAACCGTTTTTCCATTGCAAATCCTTCCAATTATGTGCAACGACGGACAAATTTTATTATTCGACAAATGCGTGGTTTGGGTGGGAAAGCTTATTTGAAATTTTAAACCCGAATTAAGTCCTTGTTCGGTATCCGAAAAATAATTTTCCGAAAAACCTATATTTACTTCAAATAAAAATGTTATTTAATTTGGATTCATTAATAATATTTGAGAAAAAAAATTGGCTCAGTAGGCCTAATAAATTTATTGGTAGTTATCAGGATTTAGGAATCTAGATTTGACGAAATAATCTACAATAATTCTTTCTTCGGAACCCAATAATGCGTTTCAAAATTCTTTATTTTATCATTTTCTATCATAAGTCCTTCATTTTCAAGCAATTCCTGCATCCGATTTCCCCCAAAGAAAACTTTTCCCGTCAATACTCCCACCCGATTTACGACTCGATGTGCAGGAATACTTTCATCTCCGTGGGAGGCATTCATGGCCCAACCCACAAATCTTGCTCCGCCTTTTGAACCAAGATATTCTGCAATTGCACCGTAAGATGTCACCCTGCCTTTTGGAATTAGGCGAACAACTTGATAAATATCATCGAATGTATTTTTCATTTACCAAATTAGATTAAATTCTTTAAAATAAAAAGGGTAGAATATCCTAAAAGGTTATCCTACCATGTTCAATCATTGATTTTGAAGTACTTATTTGTTTTCTGCTAGGAAACTTTTGGCATAATTTACATTCAAATTTCCTAAGCGCTCAACGTGTATTTTTAAACGACCCTTAAAATCCTCGTAATTTTTTAAACTCTTTGGTGACCATGCAGATTCCGCCACAGCACATGCCCGTGGATAAACCATGTATTCAACACTCGATGAAGTTGGCAAATATTCAGACCAAAGGTTCGCTTGAATTCCAATAATTTTTTTCTGTTGTTCTTCGGTCAATTCCTTAGGAGCTGGTTCGTAGCCATATACTTTTTCAATTGGCAAAAATCCACCAATGGCTAATGGCTCTGTTTTGGGGTCAGCTTGGTAATAATCCAAATACACGTATGTTGTAGGGGTCATGACTACATCGTGATTTTGTTTGGCAGCAGCAATCCCTCCTGCTTCTCCTCTCCAAGACATTACGGTTGCATTGGGCGATAAACCACCCTCTAGAATCTCATCCCAACCAATGATTTTTCTGCCTTTTGAACTAACAAATTTATCAATTCTACGGATAAAATAACTTTGCAATTCATGCTCATCTTTCAAGCCTTCTTTCTTCATCAAATCCTGACAAAATCTACTAGTTTTCCATTGGTCTTTCGGACATTCATCGCCACCAATATGGATGTATTGACCAGGGAATAAATCCATTACTTCAGTTAAAACGTTTTCTAAAAAAGTGAATGTTTCTTCTCGTGGACAAAAAACGTCTTTTGAAACGCCCCAAGTGGTAAAAACATCGTAAATTTTATCTTGATTACAGCCAAGTTCAGGATAGGATGCCAAGGCTGCCTGAGCGTGTCCGGGCATTTCAATTTCTGGTACGATTGTTACATACTTTTTCTTGGCATAAGCAACAATTTCTTTTACCTCTTCTTGCGTATAAAACCCACCATATTCTTTCCCGTCGTATTTTCCACTGCCATATTTACCAATCAAAGTTTGCTTCCGGATTGACCCAATTTCCGTTAATTTTGGATATTT
>JBBAKZ010000406.1:0-2949 GCA_040403275.1 Arcicella sp.
TAAGCATAAAAGCCGAAGATCCTGGAATTCTATACCTAAGCAACCTCTAACACAATGGAAGAATTAAATATTGAATATCAAGAATTGAATTCCAATTTAAGGGCACCAAATAAACTCTTGGATAAACTCCATAATGATTTTAGCGACCTAAAGGAACAGCACCCAAAAGACTGGGAAGAATACCAATTCAGGCAAGAAAGTATCCTAATCCTAAAAACTGAAATCAATTCAATAGCAAGAAAATGAACCAAAAAATTAAATTTCAAGCCCCACAAAATCCCATAAAAACACACATAACAACATTCCTCACTGGATTCATCCAAGTATTCTTTGTTGGACTATCAACCTATGCCATCTCAAAACAATGGATTGAAATGCAGTGGGCAACCGCTTATTTCATCGGTATTGTATGGACACATAACGTCAAAAAAACAAATACCGCCTCTGAATCCCTTTGCCAATCCTATTCCATTGGCTCCGCCTTCGGTTCAATCGCCTCTACATACCTTATCAAATTCATATTCAAATTCTTCTCCGATTTATTTTAAAAAATGATAACAAAATACTTTGCAGAATTAATCTGGCTTAATTCATTAGGCTACAATTTAAAAACACAACACTCTATTCCTGGAGATCTTGAATCCGAATTTATTGAAAACTCAAGACCAATAGATTTTCTTAATTTTCTTTTGCGGACACAAATGATAATTATTCAAGAGATACCAACGCAATCAAGTTATAATGTTATTTGTAAAATAAAGGGAACTTCTTATGCTTTGGATTTAACATTTGAATATCATCAACTTGCCGACAAAGCTAAAGATACTTCCGATACAGTTTTTAATTTTTTTTACGAACACAGAAACCATTTTCCCTCTAAACCCCCATGCAAAACCATATCCCTGAAAACGGCACAATAAAATCCGTCAATGAACTCAACGGCCAAGAACTCCACGATTTCAAAATGGCAGTCGGCAAAACCCAGTATGATCTAAACTTTGCCAGAGAAAAAGCGGAAATGCTACTGGAACTCTTTAGCCCACTTTGCCAAAAAATCGAAATTGCTGGTTCAATCCGCCGCCAAAAAACCACCGTATCAGATATTGAGCTCGTTTGCGTGCCATACATTGCCAAAACAGGCATTCCCACTTTATTCGGAAACAATGGCGTACAAATAACAACGCCCTTATTTCAATTCTTGGAATCCAGCGCCCAATTTTTCCCCTTCATCAAAAATGGAGACAAATACAAACAATTCCTTTTCCAAGGCATCAAAGTAGATCTATTCATCACCACTAAAGAAGACTACTACCGCCAGCTCGCCATTCGCACTGGCTCGGCCGATTACAGTCACAAAGTAATTGCCACCGCCTGGGTAAAACTCGGATGGGTAGGAACAGCTCAAGGACTTCGCAAACGTGCGGATTGTATATGCACAGGCAAAAACCAATGGGAAGTCAAATCAAAAAATCCAACCATCCCACAATGGGAATCTGAACAGGATTTCTTCCAATCCTTAGGACTTTCATACCTACATCCAAGCCAAAGAATAGTAGAATAAAATTTCTCCTCCCCTATATGCCACTCCTACCTATCAATAATTTTAATCAATTTTAAATATCCAAAAATATAAAATGCAAGATTCTAAATCTTCCCCCCCCCAAATTGTCAAAGGTTACCTAACCCTTGACCTCTCCCAGTCTAGGAAAAACCTCATAAAATTTTGTGAGGATTACAACGCCAACCTAAAGGCTGAAGATCCTGAAGGATACAAGGGCAAAACCCTTAAAAAGACACACTCACACACAATGCAGGAAATCCTTCGCCTTTATAGTGTGCATTGCCTTAAAAATAGAGACAAGAAGAGGCCTACCAACACGCTCTTTTATCTTTGCACCCGTTGGCTAGCCAAGGAACTTTCAACAAACGCATCCACCATTTCCCGCCACGTAGAACGTTTAAAACTTTGTGGATTCATTGAGGAAAAGTTTTTTAGAGGCACAAACTGTTCCCCCCGCTACATCTTAAACACCTCATTCTTAGTGCCTTGCAAAAAATCCATCCCCGACGGTTTAAATATCTCATTTACAAGTGATTCCACAGGTTTTATCTCATTCCGCACACATACAAACCTCTCAGATACTTTAAATAATATTAAATATGGAGAGTGGACTTCGCCTGCGGCTCAGAGCATAGAGGTTTTGGCAAAGCAAAACCACGAAACAGCAGAAACCATTTCAGAAACAGAACCAAGCAAAGGCCAGCCCTACGGATTTCAAGCAGAAACAGGTTTGCCGCGCCGCGAAAATTTCGCGGTTGTGGATAACTTTTCACCAGAGGTTCACGCTTGTTATCGTCTATTAATCAACATCTTGTATAAGGGTAAAAAGTATGATACCCCAACACAAAATGAAGTCCTCTTCTATCTTGCCAAATGGTGCGAACCGCAGAAAAATAAAGCCGCCGCCATCGAAACCTTCGCCAGTAGATGCATCATAAAACACAATCACCTAATCCGTTACCCAGAGTATTTTATGCCATCAATCACCTCTTGGATGAATCCAAGCAATGAAAATGGCTTCCGTTGGACGAAATCCTTCCACGAAAACAACATCAAAATGCGGAAATCAAACAAAGAATTTTATAACCACATCAAAATATTTTCCCAATCCATACGTTTTTATTCTTCAACCCCCAACACTGATTCATTTAGGCAAATAGAAATAAGATTAAAAAAACTAAAAGACCAAAATTACCTCGAACAGTTTTACAAATTCGTTGCCAGTGGTCTTTATGACTTACCCGATCCAAGGTCAATTTTACAAACTGTCCAAAATTTAAAATTAACCCCCTTAAATAAATAATTGATATGAACAAAAAATTTAAAAGAGATTTTAACGATCCTCAAACCAAGCAAAAAGTAACCCACGTGCTAATGGTGTACTTTAA
>JBBAKZ010000407.1:0-2947 GCA_040403275.1 Arcicella sp.
TTGAAATTAACGTAATTTAAGCCTAAAAAATTATAAATATTATTAAATTATCCAATTAAAAATTTAATGACTACATTTTTAAGTAGTTTACGCAAAAAATTAAACCGTTTTTAAAGCCTTGAAGCTGGTTTCATTACGAATGAAGATACTAAAAAACGCTCCTAATACCATGTTTAAAAGAGGAATTTTACTAATATTATCCGTGTTTTCTTGGACGCTCAGCCAAGCACAAGACCCCCAATATTCTCAATTTTATGCCGCTCCATTGTATCTTAATCCAGCTTTTGCGGGTTCGGCGATGGCACCACGGGTAAATTTCAACCATAGAAATCAGTGGCCTTCGTTGAGTGCCAATTTCGTCACCTCATCCATATCAGCCGATATGTATTTTGATAAATTCAATAGTGGCGTTGGAATTCTCATGACAAACGACCGTCAATTTACGAATTTGACCACCACCGATATTGGTGCTATTTATTCCTATCACTTAAAAATTAGTGATGGATTAACCGCAAAATTGGGCGTGCAAGGTTCTTATGTAACCAGAGGAATTAATTTTGCTGATTATACCTTTGGTGACCAAATTAATACTTATTTATCCACTGGGGCATATCCACGAGTTTCTTCCGACCAAATTTTGCAAGGCGGCAGTAATCTGACTCCACAATTAAAATACTGGGATATTTCATCGGGTGCTTTGGTTTATTCCGAACAATTTTGGGTTGGCGTATCGGCGCATCACATCAATCAACCTTCACAATCATTCAATGATAATGATGCTCGCTTGCCCATTAAATTTGGAATTCAAGCGGGATACAGAATTCCTTTGGCGGACTATATGATTGGTAATAATTTGGGTGACGCCATCGAGCGTGAGAAAAGTATTACCCCTGTGATTCATTATAAAAAACAAGGTGCTTCTGACCAATTGGACGTAGGTGCGTATTTAACTTATTCGCCCCTTGTTTTGGGTGCATGGTACCGAGGAATTCCTTTGAAAAGCTATACGAAAGACAATGTGAGCATTATTAGTCACGATGCAGCAGTGTTTTTGGTGGGTTATCGCCAAGACAATTTCTCGATTGGGTATAGTTATGATGCCACCATTTCAAGATTAGGTTCAACGGGTGGAGCACACGAAATATCATTATCATACACGTTCACCGATTGGATTGAGCCAAGCAGACACGCTCGCCCACGCAAGGGAGAGTTAAAATGCCCAAAGTTTTAGTTATTTGCGGTAAAAAAGTTTAAAAAATTAAAGGGATAAAAGTTAAAAAAATAAAGTTATTGACTTTTACCCTTTTGCTATCTTTGGACATCTTTCACCATTTTCCCTTTATTTACCCTTTTCACCACCTTCCCCCCTTTTCACTTCCAATATTCTCCTTTATTATTTTCACCTTTTAATTCACTTTGAAAAATGCCTTTAAATCGTTAAATTTGTTTAAAATATTTTTCCTTACTCAACATTTTAAAAAACACCACCATTTGACTTTTCAGGATTTCAACTTTGACGAAAAATTATTAGAAGGCTTGTACTCAATGGGTTATAGCAAACCCACGCCCATCCAAGCCCAAGCAATTCCGCTCATTCAGACTAGTAAAGATTTAATAGCCTGCGCCCAAACGGGTACGGGTAAAACAGCCGCTTTTCTATTACCCATTATCAATAAAATCATCAGTTTACCAGATGATAAAAGACGTTTAAATACGCTCATCATTTCTCCTACTCGTGAATTAGCCACCCAAATTGATAATCAAGTTGAAGGTTTGGGGTATTTTACGGGTGTGAGTTCGATTTCGATTTACGGTGGCGGCGATGGAAATGCGTGGAATCAACAAAAAAAGGCTTTGGAACAAGGAGCCGATATTATCATTGCTACACCCGGACGATTGATTGCAATTTTGCAGATGGGCGCCATTGATTTCTCACAACTGCAACATCTTATTTTGGACGAAGCGGATAGAATGTTGGACATGGGTTTCTTTGACGATATTTTAAAAATCATCAAATATATTCCTGCCAAACGCCAAACGCTTTTGTTTTCGGCAACCATGCCGCCAAAAATCAGAAAATTAGCGCACAGCATTCTTGTAAATCCCGAACAATTAAATATTTCAATCTCGAAACCTTCGGAAGGAATTTTGCAACAGGCTTATTTGGTTTATGATACGCAAAAGATAAAATTATTGACCCATATCTTGAAAGAAGGCAATTACGGAAGTGTTATTATTTTTGCTTCAACCAAAGAAAGCGTTAAGAAATTAGACACCGAATTGCATCGCATTGGTTTAAAAACGAAGGCATTTCATTCCGATTTAGATCAGAAAGAACGAGAGGAAATTATGCGAGAATTTAAGGGAAAAACCCTCCAAATATTAATTGGAACGGATATTCTTTCTCGTGGAATTGACGTGGAAGGAATTAGTTTAGTCATAAATTTCAATACCCCCCACGACCCCGAAGATTACGTTCACCGCATCGGAAGAACGGCAAGGGCAGAAACCACAGGCACAGCCATTACGTTTATCAATGATAAAGACCAGCGCAAATTTGCCGCCATCGAAGAATTGATTGAAAAAGAAATTTCCAAACTTTCTTTACCCGCTGGCATGGGCGATGCCCCAAGTTATCAACCCGAAAAACGAGTGAGTTCAGGCGATTTTCACAAGAAAAAAACGTATCATAAAAAGAAGCCCGGATTTGTGAAGAAGGCGTAAACATCATGTATTATGAGCTTAGAAATATCATTGAAGGAATTGGAGAATCTCCAAAAGGAAATTTTATCCAAACAGCCCTGTTTCACCTTAGAAAGAGCGAAACAATAAGTAAACCGTTTGAAAAATCAGAATTCATCAATGAAAAATTCATCAACATAAAATCTAAAGTTTAGCTTTTTTATTGATGATTTTTTGAAAGAACATCGAAACACAAATATTAATT
>JBBAKZ010000408.1:0-2943 GCA_040403275.1 Arcicella sp.
CGAGAGCATTTTATAAAAGACACGGCGTAACTGAAATTGAAAAAGCATTTGAATTGCAATGGGACCCAGGAAAAGCTCGAGTAATGACAACTAAATATTGCGTAAAATATGAATTGGGTAAATGCGCAAGATTTCAACGAGATACGATGGGAGAGAAGTTGATGGAACCTTTGACGTTGAAACACGGAGAAAACGAATATAAATTAAAATTCAACTGCAAACCATGTGAAATGGAAATTTGGGAGAAAGATGCCGAGTTGGAATTTGAGGATGAAGACGAGCAGTTGGGATTTGCAAGGGGTTAAAAATAGCAACTTCCCGAAAGGTTTAGACTTTCGGGAAGTTAAACTTGAAACGTTAGTTATACTGAATCCGGAGCCACATATCGAAAGACCTCAATACCAAACTTTCTCAAAAACTCGACCCCTTCATCTTTTCCAATATTTTTATATTCTGCGTACGAATTCAAGAAGATAACTTTCGAAATTTTCATGCTATAGATAATTCTTGCGCAGGCAATACAGGGCGAAAGCGTAACGTAAATGGTAGCACCTTCGATTATTGCTCCGTTTTTTGCTGCATATAAAATGGCATTTTGCTCGGCATGGAGGGCTAATGAACAACTTCCTTTTGAGTCCCTTTCACAACCATCAACGGGAAATTCTTCATCGCAATTGTGGGTTCCTGCGGGGGGACCATTATAACCGATGGAAATAATTCGAGTATCTTGGGTTAATACTGCACCGACTTGGGCTTTGATACAATGGGAACGTTTGGCAAGATTAACTGCCAACTCCATGAAAATATCATCAAATTCGGGTTTTTGCATAAAGTGATTAGTTATTGGTTAATAGTTATTAGTTAATGGTCTAAGGCAGTCAGATGAATTTCTAATAACTATTAACCATTAATTAATCAATTGAATTTAATGCTGGACGCCACCCTCACCATGCACATGTCCATGGTCAAGTTCAATTTGCGTGGCATCTCTAACGCCAATGATGGTTCCTTTAAAATACATTTCTTTATCAACTAATGGATGATTGAAATCCATTCTTACCACTTCTTCCTCTACGGCAAGAATTTTACCATTTAGTTGATTGCCTGAATCATCAGTCATTGGAAGGTAATTGCCGACTTCTAACATTTCTTCAACAAATTCGCCATCAACTTTAAAAATATCTTTCGGTAATTCTACGATTGCCGTTGGGTCAAATTCACCGTATCCATTTTCCGCAGGAATTGAAAATTCAAAGGTATCACCTACTGAAAGCCCTTCGATATTTTCTTCGAAAGCCTCGGGCAAACCACTCATTCCTTGAATAAAAGCCATTGGGTCGTCTTGCTCAACGGTCTCAATTAACTCTTTTTGTCCTTCAGTATCGGTTACCGTTAATTCATAGGATAACGTAACTACTTTTTCATTCGTAATTTGCATTTTTTCAATTTTTTAAATGTTAAACGAAGTTACAAATAACCAACAAATAGGTAATGGTTTTTTGCTAACTTTATACTTTAAAAACCAAAAACTTGCGCTTTTGAACTTCTTAGCCCACATTTATTTATCTGGTGATGACGATGATATTAAAATCGGAAATTTTTTAGGCGACTTTGTGAAAGGCCGTTTGACCAAATTAACGAATGCCCAATACGCCAAAGGAGTCATAAAAGGCATGTCGCTACACCGTGAAATTGACTTTTTTACGGATACACATCCGGTTGTTAGACAAAGTATCGACCGATTGCAACCAAAATACCATAAGTTTTCCGGAATCGTAGTGGATATGTTTTATGACTCTATTTTAGCCAGGAATTTTAATCAATATTCCTCTATTTCTCTTGAAAAATATGCGCAAAATTTTTATAATTTACTAGAGAAGCGAAAAAATGAAATTCCAGACCCGATGGAAAGAATGGTCAAATCAATGACCACAAACAATTGGTTATTAAGTTACAAAACCTACGAAGGAATTGAATGGGCTTTGGCCGGGATATCGAAAAGACTCAGTTTTGAATCTGGCATTGAAAACGCCACCAGAGAACTAAGGGAAGATTATAAGTTATACGAAGCAGAATTTCAAGTGTTCTTTCCTGAATTAATTACTCACTGTATCAACCATCTTGCTAAACTAGAGCACCTAGAAAAATTTGTCATTGAATAAAAACACATAACGAAAAGCTAAAATGCCCAAAACTGCCTCCGAAGTATTAAAAGAATTAAAGAAAAAATCATATTCGCCTCTGTATTTACTACACGGAGACGAGCCTTACTATACAGAAAAAATTTCAGATTATATTGAAAATCATGCGCTTTCTCCGGCCGATAGGAGTTTTAATCAATTTGTTTTTTTTGGAAAGGACTTAACAATTCCTGCGCTTTTGTCGCACGCCAAACGATTTCCAATGATGGCGGAGAAACAATTGATTCTAGTAAAAGAAGCGCAAGGATTGCAGGGAATTGAGCAAAAAGAAATGCAGATTGCCCTAGAGAATTATGCTAAAAAACCTTTAACGTCTACCATTTTAGTCCTTGTTTTCAAAGCAAGTGCCGATGAGCGAAAGACTTGGGTGAAGGCTTTTGATAAAGCGGGTGTGATGATGCCTTCAAAAAAGCTGTATGATAATAAAGTTCCCGATTGGATTTTGGAATATTGCCACGAAAATGGATTAAAAATTAGCCGTAAGGCCATCGAAATGCTTTGTGAGAACGTTGGTAACGATTTAAAGCGTTTAGCCTCTGAGATTGATAAGATTATGCTTAATTTGAGGGTTGACGAAGAAATCAATGCGCAGGTAGTAGAGAAATTTGTTGGTATCAGTAAAGAATACAACTATTTTGAGTTTCAGAAAGCCCTAATTAACAAAGATGTCCTGAGGGCGAATCAAATCGTAAATTACTTTGCGGCCAATCCGAAAGACAATCCCTTGGCACCCATGGTAATT
>JBBAKZ010000409.1:0-2929 GCA_040403275.1 Arcicella sp.
CACACCGTCTTTAATTCCTTTGATCTGACAACCAATGGAAGTTTCACCCGAATAGTTTTCTCCTAATGAACTTGGTTCTGGTAAAACAGCTTTCAAAAATTCCAAAGGAACGATTTCCAATCCTTGAAATTTGATGGGTTTGATTGAGGTCATTCCAACATTTTCCAACACATTTAAATGCGTAATATATTGTTGCCCAAAAGTCATCCAAAATCTTGCACGCTTCAAGGTTGGGAAGTTTTTGACCAAAGATTCTAATTCTTCGTGATATAAAACGTACGATTCTTTGGGTCCAATGCCCGGATAATCAATGGGTTTATGAATTGACATGGCGTCGATTTCTACCCATTCACCATTTTCCCAATATTTTCCTTTTTGAGTTATCTCACGTATATTAATTTCTGGATTGAAATTAGTAGCAAACGCCTTTCCGTGGTCGCCAGCGTTACAGTCGATAATATCCAAATAATGCATCTCATCGAAATGGTGTTTGTTGGCATAAGCCGTATAAACTTGCGTTACACCCGGATCAAAACCACAGCCTAAAAGTGCCATCAACCCAGCTTCTCTAAAACGTTCCTGATAAGCCCATTGCCACGAATATTCAAATTTGGCAACGTCCTTTGGCTCGTAATTAGCGGTGTCCATGTAATGAATTCCAGTTTCAAGACAGGCATCCATAATGGTTAAATCTTGGTAAGGCAATGCCACGTTGATAATCATAAATGGCTTTACTTTGGTAATAAGGGCTACTAATTCGGGTACATTATCGGCATCAACTTGAGCAGTTTGCACTTTCGTTGGTAAACCGATATTTGCACATTCGTCTGCAATAGCATCACATTTATGGAGTGTGCGGCTTGCCAACACCACTTCTGAAAATACATCAGGGTTCATAGCACACTTCTTCACAACCACATTTCCTACGCCACCCGCACCTATGATTAAAACTTTCTTTGACATTTTATAATTATTTAATCGTTTTTTGTTTTTTTAAAAATATTACTATTCATTACAGAATACGCCAATTTTTACAAAATTAATCAAACCTCCTAAATTAAAGGTGATTCGTCCGTTAATTTTGTAAGAATATAGTAAAACACTATTTATAACTTATGCTTATGAATCAAACGAATATTGTTTACAATACGGCTTTGTCCATTATTTTAATAGGTTATTATTGAAAAGATTAGATGATAATTGAATGATAAATTTTAGAGGTACTTTATGAAGGAATTAAAACCCAAAAGGTCGGGTAGCTTTTGCAAAACAGCTCATCCAATATTTACTGAATAAATTATCCTCTTTAATTCCTTTAGAGGAAGAGGAATGAATGAATAAAACTTCCTTATTATTCTTGAATTCGGTAATCATTCCAGCGTGATTGATAGAGCCGGTACCCCCTTTATTTGTCACAAAAAACACCCAATCGCCCGCACGAAGTTCATCCACTGATATTTCTTTACCAACTTCCGATTGTTGCCATGAAATTCTCGGAATTTTGAAGCCGTATTGGCCATAAACGCAATATAGCAAACCCGAACAATCCATGCCATTACCGTCCATACCACCCAATCGGTAGGGAACTCCCGTATAGGAACGAGCAAGTGAGACAATTTCGTTAATTGTTTTTGAATTGTAATTTCGTTGATAAGATTTTGAAGGAATTGTTTTTGTGGAAGCCGAAGAGTTGTTCATTTCTCGTCGACGAAAAAGTCGACAAGAATCTAAAAATAAAAGCAGTAAAAGAAGTATCAGTGCCCTATAGAAGGCATTGTGAGAAATTTCTTTCATATAATTTTGATGGTAAGGCAATTAGTAATAACAATTCAAAGATAAACGATTTTTTGAAAAATGAATTGTATTCAACTAGTTTTTTAGAATAATGACAGTAACAAACAGTTGTCCAACATGCCGTTGCGTATGTTCCGCCGCATGGAAAATTAAACCCAATAAATTGGTTGGTATTTGTTTTCTACCAATTCCACGGGGATCCAAAAGCATTTTTTCGTCCATATTTTTCAATTGGGTCAAGGCTTTATTCACCTGATTATTGAAACGAGTTAGCAAACCCTTTACCGTTAAATATTGCGTATCATCCGATTCTAAAGCTAGTAATTCCAGTTGGTCTTCGTTCAATAATTGATTATTTGCGTACGTAAAAAGTCTGTCCAATACGCCCGAAAGATGTTGCAAATGAAAGGCAACCGAAGCAACGCCCGCTGGTTTTTCCCAAATTAACGCATCGGGAAAATTTATCATCATCAGATTTACCTCCTCACGAGCTTGCAAAATAGCGTGTGCTATGGGCTGTAATAATGGATCCAGCCCTGCAATTGGGCCTCGCATCCAGACTTCGAGGGTTTCTTTTGATTTAGTCATTCGGAGTTAAGTTCTACAAAAAGGCATCAATTTTATCGAAAATATCATTCAATTTCACATTCATTGTATCACTTAGTATTTCAGGATTTTCGTGATCATAAATCGTTTCCGTCCACACTTTGGGATTTTCGGTTTTCTGAAATTTTACCACAACCTTATCAAATCTATCCACAAAAATTACTTCTTGAATACTTTTCATGCTTTGGTATTTGTACAGCTTTTCATTCAAATCGTATTGATATGTTCCTTCTGAAAGCACTTCTACAACTAGATATGGATTTAAAATAATTGCAGATGATTGGTTATAGAATTCCAATTTTCCTTTTACAACCGTAAGATCTGGATTAAAAAAGCCTTTTTTATCACCAGTTTTTAAGCCAAGATTACTACCAAAAACATTGAATCCATTGAATTGATAGTGATTTACTAAAAGTGTAGTCATATAACTAACAATAAATTCGTGAATAGCTGATGCAAGACCCATGATAATAATTTTTCCGTTGTTATATTCTGCTTTGTAGGGGGTTTCTTGCAAAAAATCCATAAA
>JBBAKZ010000410.1:0-2929 GCA_040403275.1 Arcicella sp.
AAGATATCATTGTCATTACAACGATTACCGCAGCCATTATGGAGCTGTTAGATACGACCATCGTCAATGTGGCACTTAGCCAGATTTCAGGGGCTTTGGGAGCTACGATTGAAGATATTGCTTGGGTAATTACTTCCTACGCAATTGCCAATGTGATTATCATTCCGATGACGGGTTTTTTGGGAGAATATTTTGGTAGAAAAACCTATTATTTGACTTCCATGATACTCTTTGGCATTGCCTCGTATTTCTGCGGTACTTCCGAAACACTTTGGGAATTAGTATTTTGGCGATTCATTCAAGGGATTGGTGGCGGTGCTTTACTTTCGACTTCCCAAGCCATTTTATTTGATGCTTTTGACCCAAAAGACCGAGGAATTGCATCTGGTTTATTTGGCATGGGGATTGTTTTAGGACCCACTTTGGGGCCCGTTTTGGGAGGATATATCGTAGAACATTATAGTTGGGAACAAATATTTTATGTAAATATTCCTATCTGTTTTGTGGCAAGTATTTTAACCATAATTTTTATCGACCGAAAAGTAGGCGAAGGAGAGAAAAAAGACCAAATCACGATTGATTATCCGGGGATTTTTTTACTGATTTTAGGAATTGGATCTTTACAATACGTGTTAGAAAAAGGGGAATCCGAAGATTGGTTCGAATCTCGTCAAATTGTAACGATTGCCATCATGGCATTTATTGGATTGGTAGGATTTGTTTGGCGAGAAATTACGACCGACCAACCAGTAGTAAATTTAAGGATTTTCAATTATAAAGTCTTTGCGCTTTCTTCCATGTTTACGTTGGTTTCAGGTTTTGGATTATTTACTTCGGTATTCGTTTATCCGGTAATGGTTCAACGAATAAATGGCTTTACTGCCTTAGAAACGGGTTTATCCTTAGCTTTCCCAACACTTGCTGCTGTATTTCTTTTTCCAATTATTGGTAAACGGATGGGCGCTGGAGCTCCCCCGCTGCCGTTTATGGCTGTGGGAATGATATTCTTTGTAATTTTCGGATTTTATTCAGGAACCGCCACCACGGATATGGGTCGTTGGGATTTTTTTCCGATGCAACTATGCCGGGTTATTGGAATCGCTTTACTGCAATTACCCCTTATCAATCAAGCAGTTGCAGGTTTAAAACCCTCGGAATATCCCGCTGGAATTGCCCTCACAAACATGATTCGACAGTTGGGCGGTGCTTTTGGAATTGCCCTGGCTAATAATTATGTAACCACCAGAGCCGCCCAACATCGTTCGGATTTGATGGCAAATATGACTTCTGAAAATCCGCTTTTTAGTGAAAGATTATCGAATATTGTTCGTAATATGACCTCGCTGACGGGGGATGCTTTCAACGCTACTTCAATGGCTTACAAACAATTGGAAATGGCGGTTGTGAAGCAGGCTTATTTCTTAGCGTATTTAGATACTTTCAGATTAGTTTCGATATTTTTTATCGTCATGTTTCCACTTTTATTATTGCTAAGAACTAAAAAAATATCGCCTGAGGAAGCAGCTAAAGCGGCGAAGGCGGCCGCTGATAGTCATTAGAACGTATCTCGATTTTACTGAATCGAACAAAAAAACATACAAATATGAAATTCAAATATGTAATTATACTGGTTTTTTTAAGCGTCAAAGCATTTTCCCAAGAAACAACCAATGAAACATTAAATCAATTGGTCAGGTCTGCCATTGATTATGCTCCTAAAATTAAGGAACAACAACAATCCGTTTTGATGTCAGATTTCAGAACTAAAATTCAAGAATCTGCGCTAAAACCTCAGGTTTCAACTGAAGTTGGCGTGACTAGATTTGATCCCGTTGCCAAAGCAAATTTTGCGGGAACGTCCATCCAATTTCAGCCAAATATGAATTATAATGCCAGCATTGGTGGTAATTATGTAATTTATGATTGGGGAAAACAATTTGTCAATATTGAACGAACAAGATTGGAAACAAATTTGGCAAAAACAAACGTAGAAAGCTTGAAAAATATTTATGCCTATCAAGTAGCGAATTTATACTATGGCATAATCTACAATCAGAAAGCCATTGAAGTACAACAAGAGCAATTGAAATTGGTGGATGATAATGGTAAAGTGATTGCCAATCGTTTGAAACAAGGCGATGCATTGGAATATGACCAAGTGACGGTTCAAGTGCGGTATAAAAACGCAGAATCACGATTGACAGATATTCAAAGTCAATTGGAGCGTCAATATATTTACCTTTCTTCCTTGATTGGTAAAGATGCGCATGGCATGATTCCCGCTGGTACAAGCTTTAATGTAGGAACGGCTGATTTATCAGTTGAAAGCGCTTTAACGCAAGCTCAAACCAGCAATTACGACGTTAAGGCACTGAAAGACAGAGATTTAATTGCCGCCAGTGACGTTAAAATTTCACAAATGAGTGCATTGCCAAATTTGGCGGCTATTGCACAAGTAGGTGTGAAAAATGGTTATGTACCAAGAATTAATGGCGAACAACCTTCTTTTGCGGATGATTTTAAATTGAATTCAGTAGTAGGCGTAAAATTGACCGTACCTATTTATACCGGTCACCGTGGCGCCTATCAAACTGAAGTGGCAAAGCTAAATCGTGAGATGTTGAAATATTCAGTTGATGTAACAAACCAGACATTGAAACGTGATTTAGAAGCGGCTCAAAATGATTATAATTCGGCAAAAAATAAATTAGAATTATCGGAAAGAAATGTTTTCCAAGCACAATATGCACTCAAGCTAGCCAACACCCGTTACCAAAATGGTGTATTAACAAATATAGAGATTGAAACAGCACAAACGGCCTTGAGAGATGCACAATTTACTCAGTTACAATATCAGTATCAAATGGCCTTAGCTAAATTGGAAATGAACCGCTTGACAGGCGTGAAATTTTGGTAGAAAATAAAGTCC
>JBBAKZ010000411.1:0-2923 GCA_040403275.1 Arcicella sp.
CAAATTCATGTCTATCCAACCTACATCCAAGTTTTTGAAACCACTTTTGACATTAAAGAGGAATATTCGGTGGAAATATCATGGTCATCGAAGGTCATTAAGAGTTTAAAACCCATCACATTTTCGTAGAATTTTACCCAATTATTCATCTCGCCTAGTTCCACGTTTCCTACACAATGATCGACGTATTCTAGTCCGACAGAATCTTGGTGAACCCGACTTTTATAGGGTCTAAAATTGGGTAAAAATACGCCGTGATAATTTTTTCTTTCCACAAAAGTATGAATGGTGTCGCCGTAAGTTTTGATAGAGGAGATGATGACAAACCCTTCTTCATCCGACATATATTGTGGCTCAGCAATGCCGATTGCACCTCTTTCAACGGTTTCGTGGTAAGAGGCGGTGGCATCATCTACCCACAGGGCCAAGACTTTAACCCCATCGCCGTGTTTATGAACATGGGCTGAAATCTCAGAATTAGCGTATAGCGAGGTCGTCAAAACCAATCTGATTTTTCCCTGCTGAACCATGTACGAAGCCCTTTCTCGTATCCCTGTTTCGGGACCAGAATAGGCCATAATTTCGAAACCGAAAACACTTTCATAAAAATGAGCGGCTTGCTTGGCATTGCCCACGTAAAACTCAATATAATCAGTTCCTTTCAGGGGCAAAAAATCGGTGTTTTGTGTTGAATTTTTGCTTGATTCAAGCGTTGCAGTTTCCATTTTTTTACTATTTTTGATGAATATTTTAGTAAATATCCGTGAATTAAAAATATTTATCCAATAGTATTTTCTAACTTTAGGATAAGTAAAACTTATTAGCACTTTGAAGTTTACCATTTATGGAACTTAGACAATTGAAATACTTCGTAGCCATTGCCGAAGAATTGCATTTTGGTAATGCTGCCAATAAATTATTTGTTTCACAGTCCGCTTTGAGTCAACAGATTCAGTTGTTAGAAAATGAAATGGGGCTTGAATTATTCATGAGAATCAAACGAAAACAGCAACGCAAAGTTGAATTAACTGAAGCTGGAAATAGTTTTTTGGAGGATGCCAGAACGATTTTACAACTGAGCCAAAAAGCGGTTGAAAAAGCCCGAAAGATTGGTTTGCACCAAGAAATTATTCGCTTGGGCGTTTACAAAATGTTGCTGAATGAAAGAATAATTGAAGTCATTAGCTTATTTTCTAATCATTTCCCAGACGTTGAAATAAAGATTATTGAATTACCAACGTACAGAAGTGTGCAAGAGGCATTATTGGAAGAATCCATCCATTTGGGTTTGACTTTATTGCCTTTAAATGATGATAAACTATCGGCAAAAACCACCCAAGAAGGACATTTAAAGATTATTTTAAATATTAATCATCCTTACGCAAATGAAAAATTTCTGAAATTGTCAAGTTTGAAAAATGAAAAGTGGGTTGAAATCAATAAACACCTTCATCCTTTTTTCGATGAAATAGAACAAGTTTGTCAACGGGCGGGATTCAGTCGAATGCTTACGATTATGCAGGAAGTTTCTTCACTCGAGTTATTGTGTAGTTTAGTGCGTTTAGGCATTGGAATTGCGTTTGTCCCATCCTTATTTAACTTAACTCATTTTGAAGGAATCGTAGTGAAAAACGTAGTTAATGATGATAATTCGCTTTTTGAGGAAATAAAAATTAATCATGCCGTTGCCTATAAAAACGACAAAATTGCTCCGCTGATTGAAGCATTAATAGGATTGTTTTAATGTTAAAAAATAAGAATTCTAAATTTTACTGTGGTAAATTATTTCTGTTAGAAATTAGTCAATCTTCATTTGAACGCTTTCAGGGTTTAAAACCCCGCTTGTGTTAATGACTAACAATCATCAATTTTACAGATTCCCACTGCTAAAAGTATCGGTTGTGATTGATTGAAATTTTTCCAATTGTTAATAAATCCCATTGGCAATTCATACTTGTGGGAAAGGTGAAATTTTAAAATACTGTAATTATCACACCATTTGTAAAGTTATTGCGTTGAAGTAGCGCTTTGAAATAGACAAATTTGTCCAATCAATATTCTTTTTAGCCATAACTAAAATAATACGATTGTTCAGTTTAGGTAGGCATTTTTATAATGATACGACTTAAAATATTATCGTATTAAATAAAACAGCATTATAAATTCAACCCTATAAATGATCAATCATACGTTTTCAATAAGAGAATACACGTAGGTTTTTCTATCATGGCAGTTCATTCTATTCATTTTAAAGGTATTTTGAATCATAAACCGTAGTTTCAATGTTCTCATTTTTTAGTAATTTATCTTCCAAAACCGCCAACGATTTTTCTTTTATTGGTACCGATATTCATTGACATTTGATTCCAAATATTGATGATGGATGTGCCAGTTTGGAACATTCCTTGATTTGCATTGAAAGCTTAAAAGCCTTGGGTTTCAACAAGATAGTTACCACACCACACATCATGGCGAGCCTATATCCAAATACGCCCGAAACCATCAATGAAGGGTTAGCGATGCTTAGAATTGCTTTCCAGTAAAGAAATATAGCGATTGAAATCGAAGCAGCCGCAGAATATGAATTAGACGAATTATTTACAGAATATTTGTAGGACGATAATCTTCTTAGCTTTGTAGATAATTATGTGCTTATTGAATTATCATTTGTAGCCCCGCCCGTAAATTTGGAAGAAGTAATCTTCAATATGCGAACCAAAGGGTATAAACCTATTTTGGCACATCCCGAACGATATCGATATTGGAACGAGAAATTGCATAAATTTGAACAGCTTAAAGCACTCGGATGTTTATTACACCTTAATTTGATGTCATTGGTGGGACAATACGGTTTGCCAGTTAAAACAGCAGCTCAAAAATTATTATCCAATCATCAGATTGATTTTTTAGGGACTAATTTACA
>JBBAKZ010000412.1:0-2884 GCA_040403275.1 Arcicella sp.
ATCCTAATTCGTCCCTTGGGAAATGTGATTTATTTGTTGCCTCCTTATTGTATTTCGGAAGCGGATTTGGAATATGTTTATGGATGTATTGAGGAGTTTTTGGGGAGATTCTAACAAAAATTACATTTGTCGAAACCCCTTTAATAAACAATATGTTGGTTAAGAAAAGGTATAATTCTATGTCAAATATTTTAGAAAAAAGCATTTCCACTAAATCTCCTAAGATTCAAAACCTCTGGGAAGTTGCGTTGTCGGAAGGTTTCCCGATAGCACTTTGGAGATTGCCAAAAACGAATGAAAAACAATTAATCATTGGGCTTTCAGGGGTTGCTTCACGGATGAAAGTAGATTTGGAGGAAATGCCAGAGGGTTTTGTCATGAGTCCGTTTCAAGGAGAAGCATTATTTATCAAGAGTGACTTACATTATTGCTTTGATACTGATAATCAACAAGTTAATGATACAACTATTGAACAAGAAGTATTTGAGAAACACTACTTAGATACGTTTGAAAAAATAAGGGAGCAAGTTAAAAACAACGATATTCATCCAGATTTTACTGCTCCAGAAAAAAGTTTCGGAAGATATAATGAACTGCTTTTTGCCGAAATGGTTGCCAATGCCATTACATCGATTGAAAAGGGTCAAGTGCAAAAAGTAGTTTTATCCCGGACAAAAAACATGACCCTTCCCAATACTTTTAAGGTGATTGAAGCCTTTAATAAGCTGTGTATTGCTTATCCAAATGCTTTCGTTTCCTTGGTTTATTTGCCCGAATATCAGTCTTTTTGGTTGGGTGCAACACCAGAAACTTTGGTGAGTATGGATAAAGATGGGAAATTTAGAACCATGTCGTTGGCAGGAACGCAATCTGCAATTGACGATAATGGTAAGAATTTATTGGCGGGAGAAATCAGATGGTCACACAAGGAAATTGAAGAACAGGCTTTTGTGAGTCGTTACATTATTGAATGTTTCAAGAAAATTCGTCTGAGAGAATACTATGAAAGTGGGCCTAAAACGTTACAAGCAGGCAATTTGATGCATCTTCGCACCGACTATATGGTAGATACTCAAGAACTTGACTTTCCACAATTAGGAACGGTGATGACAGAATTGTTGCACCCAACTTCGGCGGTTTGTGGGATGCCTAAAGTGCCAGCGTTACGAATTATTGCCGAACAAGAATTACACGACCGTGAATTTTACAGTGGCTTTTTAGGACCTGTGAATGTGCAAGAAGAAAGTCATTTATTCGTAAACCTCCGCACCATGAAAGTTTCGGGCAATGAAGCTACTTTATACGCTGGTTGCGGCATTACCGAAGATTCAAATCCAGTGAAGGAATGGTATGAAACAGAGATGAAGATTGAGACTTTGATGAACGTTATTTTGTAATTCGATGCTCAATTTTCGTTATTCGATGTTTGGTTTTCGGACATCGAATAACGAAAATCCAACATCGAAAATCCAACATCGAAATTACCAACATCAAATAACGAAAATCCAACATTGAAAATCGAGCATCGACAACCGAACATCGAAAAATTAATGTTTCATCGAATAACTCTCCGATTTCTTCTCAATTTCTCCCACAATTGTCAATTTTACCAAATCAATTCTCGCATCGGTCATTTCCATAATTTGGAAATTGAAAGTATGATAAATAATGGTTTCGGTCAGCTCCGGAATGTCGTCGTTAATATTCGTAATCATACCCCCCAAAGTGTCATAATCGCCCTCTGGGAAGTTCCAGTCGTATTTATCGTTCAAATAATCAATCTCCAAACGTCCCGAAAGTAAATAGATTCTATCTTCGATTCGCTTTTCGGTAAGGTCTTCATTGTCGTCGTATTCGTCTTCAATCTCGCCAAATATTTGCTCCATTACATCTTCCATGCTGACCAATCCGGCGGTACTGCCAAATTCATCAACCACCAATGCCAACGACTTATGTTCTTTTGAAAATTTAAACAACAAATCCTTCGCTGGCATAGCTTCTGGTACAATGGGAATGGCCGTCAAAATCCCTTGAATTTCTTTTGGCTTTTTAAACATTGCCAATGAATGACAATATCCCAAGACGTCTTCCATCGTTTCTTTGTAAACTAACACTCTTGAATGACCACTTTCTACAAAAGTTTTCTTCAATTCTTCCATGCCCCCTTCAATATCCATCGCCACAATATCCGTTCTTGGAATCATACAATCCCGCACCCGAACCTGCTTAAATTCAAGGGCATTATTGAAGATTTTGGTATCCACTTCAGTTTCTTCCTCGGTGGAAGTTTTACGGTTAAGATTTTGAAGATAATTATTCAAATCAGTGAGTCCAAAAGCAGGGCGTTCTTCGGAATATTCCAAGCGTAAAACATTGTTAATAAACCACTTAGACAAGCCAACAATCGCCCACACGAGCGGGTACATGAGCGTATAAATTATCAAGATTGGAATGGCTAAGACTTCTAAAAACCCATCTGGATTTAACAAAAAGATACTTTTAGGCGTAAATTCGGAAGTCATTAAGATAATAACGGTTCCAATAAAAGAGGCTATCAATCCCGCCACTAATCCATTTAATATGGGAAAATAATGCTCAATTTCATGGTGTAAAAATCCTTCCATAAAAATACCATACGCCACCAACGACAAGGTATTTCCGATGAGCATCGTACCGATAAATTTTGAAGGATTTTTGAGATATTTCGAGATAATTTGCCCCGTGATAACTCCTTGTTTGGCTTGGAGTTCAAAATAGAGTTTATTAGCAGATACAAAAGCCATTTCTACGCCCGAAAAGAAAGCTGAGGCAATAATGGCAATGATAATACTTAATGCTTGTTGGGAGTCCATGTTGGTTTAGGCGATATGATATTTATATTCTT
>JBBAKZ010000413.1:0-838 GCA_040403275.1 Arcicella sp.
CGTAATAAGAAAAAACAAAATGAGCTTGAAGAGGATTTGAATACTCAGGTTGAAATTCTGTCTGAATACTGATTTTTACGCCGTTGGTGATGGATGAAACCATGTTATATTTTAGTAAAATAAATTTAATAGCTTATTTATCCAAATTTACGTGATTAGAACTGTAATGTCAATTTCTTTTCAAAATTTTAAAATTATAATAAAGACATTTAAGGAATTTAATTTTATTTTGAACATTTAAGACTTCAATTTGCTTTATTCTATAATAGGTCAAACAATTAATAAATATAATATTACGCATAAAAAATAAAACTTTTTAAATATTTTCCTGCAATATTTCTCAATAAAACTGCTTTTAGATGAACTTTGCTTAGTAATCAAAACCTCATATTTCAAATCAATACAAAATGAATGTAACCGAATTAGAAAAATTATTTCCAACTGAAGACCAAATACCGACGGAATATAATTTAACAGAACCCATTGAACAAAGAGAATATTTAGTCAATGGTGAAATGAGAGCATGGGGAGGCAAAACGCAAGATGTTTGGTCGCCGGTGTACGTTAAAACTGCCAATGGATTAGAGCAAAAGCGTATTGGCTCATACCCAATTACTGACCCAGCAGATGCCATGGAAGTTTTGGATGCCGCTGTGAAAGCTTTCAACAATGGTCGTGGAGAATGGCCAATGATGTCAGTAGCACAAAGAATTGATGCCGTCGAAAAATTTACCCAAAAAATGATTGCCAAACGTGACGAAGTTGTCAATCTTTTGATGTGGGAAATTGGCAAATCTTTGGGCGATTCTCGAAAAGAATTTGACCGTACCGTTCAATA
>JBBAKZ010000413.1:848-2862 GCA_040403275.1 Arcicella sp.
TCAATATATTTATGATACGATTGGTGCTTTAAAAGATATTGATCGTAATTCTTCAAGATTTATGATAGAAGAGGGTATTATCGGACAGGTTCGTCGCTCGCCTTTGGGAGTTGTACTTTGTATGGGGCCTTTCAATTATCCCTTGAATGAAACTTTTACGACCTTAATTCCTGCGTTGATTATGGGTAACGTGGTGTGTTTCAAACCCCCGAAACACGGTACATTGTTGCATTATCCTTTATTGGAAGCCTTCCGTACATCATTCCCAGCAGGGGTTATCAATACCGTTTATGGTCGTGGTAATTCAGTCATTCCACAAATGATGGAGTCTGGAAAAATTGATGTTTTAACGTTGATTGGTTCATCAAAAGTGGCTGACCAATTGAAAAAACTTCATCCAAAAGTTAACCGTTTGCGGGCTATTTTGGGTCTTGATGCCAAAAATGCAGCCATTGTAACGCAAAGTGCTGATTTAGAATTAGCGGTGAAGGAATGTATGTTAGGTTCGTTGTCATTTAATGGACAAAGATGTACTGCTTTGAAGGTAATGTGGGTTCATAAATCTTTGGTTGACAAGTTCAATGCACGCATGGCAGAGGAAATTGGTAAATTGAAGTTGGGGATGATGTGGGAAAAAGGCGTAAATATTACCCCACTTCCGGAGCCAAATAAACCCGCTTATTTGAAAGAATTAATTGATGATGCCAAAGCGCACGGAGCAACTGTGATGAATGAAAATGGGGGCGAAACTTTTAATTCATTTGTTTTTCCAGCATTACTTTATCCAGTTAGTAAAGAAATGAAAATTTGGGAAGAAGAGCAATTTGGACCCGTTGTGCCAGTTGTACCTTTTTCACACATCAAAGAGCCAATCGAATATTTAATTGAATCGTCGCACGGACAACAAGTTTCAATTTTTAGTAAAGATGTTCACCAAATTTCTGATTTGATGGATGTGGCGGTTAATCAAGTTTCGAGGGTAAATATCAACTCTCAATGTCAACGTGGGCCGGATACATTCCCATTTACAGGTCGTAAAGATTCTGCGGAAGGAACACTTTCTGTAACGGCTGCATTACGTTCTTTTTCAATCAGAACGGTAGTTGCTACAAAAGATACTGCTGAAAATAAGGCGATTGTTAATCAAATTGTTGAAAATCAGGAGTCTCACTTCCTTTCTACTAGATTTATCTTGTAAAAATTATTTCAAACTTCCCGAAAGTAAAACAATCTTTCGGGAAGTGAAGATGGCATTTATACTTCTCGAAAGTTTCTTCTACTTTCGAGAGGTTTTTTTAAATAATTCAGCTTCCCAAAAATACTCATTGAAGCGTATATTAAATCATGCCGTTAATGATTTTATGGATATAATTCTATTGCTAATTCTTGATTTTTCCTAATCCAAACTGCTGTCGATAACTCAAAAATAAGCTTTCAGTATGTTCAAAACCCTTATTATTAAAATCAAAATAAGGTTCAAATCGGAAAGTTAAAAATAAATTTTCCATTATTTTACAATCTTTCATGGCTCTGAATATGAGGATATTACGGTATTTTTCAACGACTTCTCCTTGTTTAAAAGTTCTACCAACGGATTGATACAAATCTCCTCCCGCATCCGATAAATAGCTCGTAGAATTCCAATAACTTATCATGAAATTCATAATTTTCGTTTCGGCTGTCAGGTTAAAATATGCCCCTGAACCCTCTGGGAAAAAAGGGTGATAATTCGCATTTTGACGATAGCCCACAAAATAATTTTGTAATCTTATTTTCTGAAAAAAACCGCTTGTACGCCATTCTGCTTCCAGACCAATGGCGGTATTAATATTGGTAATCACCTGACCCGTATCTTTGGTAGTTTGTCCTCCTCGATGTTGAAAAGTTAATTGTATCGGAATCGAAAAACTGAAATTTGAGCGAGTATATATTTTCTTATTCCAAGAAAAACCCGCAAAGATTTCTTCTTTAACATCAGAACCTTTGTAAATCATTTTTTGCCAGTCAATCCACG
>JBBAKZ010000414.1:0-2843 GCA_040403275.1 Arcicella sp.
CTTAGTGCTTTTTTGGCTTCTTCAATAGATTGAAAATAGCCCAAGTAAACTGGTTTGCCATCCTTAGGAATAGTTATTTTGTAGCCGTTGCCACTAACATGAATATGCTTATACCCAGTTGAGTTTCTTCTGTTCAATTTAGAATTGCCTACATTGTCTGACCTTGATATTGGTCTTAAATTTTCAATTCTGTTGTCGTGGCGAACCCTGTTGATGTGGTCTATTTCTTTTGGAATGTAGCCATGAAACATCATAAACACAAGCTGATGCCCAAAATACTGTTTGTAATTTATGACAACTCGTCTATATCCTGTTGTGGTTAATGTTCCAGCTTCATCGCCAACTTTTACTCTACTTTTAGAGTTAATTGGCTTTTTCCAAAACAATCTACCATCCTTGTATTCTAGGATTTCATGTAGAAATTCTTTAGTTATAATTTTGTCAGCCATGCAATTCTCCAATAATTGTGGTGGTTAGGGGCAGATAGATAACTGGAATTATTTATCTGTTCCGCTAATTATACCGCATCTTTTCATAATTGCTCTAGCAAAATCAATTACCAGTTTGTATTCGGAATAATGAAACTTATCTGCTGCCATTTTTAATATTTCCTCATCTGTTAGTTCTTTTTGGGTATAGAGTGGAATATCGTAACAAGCAACCCTAGCCACTTGACCTGTTTCTTTGTCCATCCACGCTACTGGTTCATTGTTCATTCGCAGTTTTTCCTCAATCGTTTAGTCTTATCTTCGTTGTCGCTAAAGTATTTACACTCTTTACCTTCTCTAGGGCTGTCCACAAAATAGGACTGATACTCTGGTGTTGCCCTTGCAGTAAAGCGATAACACCTCTCACGCTTCTTGCAAGTTTCATCTCTACACATTGTTATGTCAGCCATTCTCTTGTGCCTTTCTTAGTCGCAATTCAACGGCAATAATCAATATCGTCAAATACATTCCAGCTAACATTCCGTATGCAAATTCCATTTTTAACACCCTTTCGAAACAACGCTAAAAACAAGCGCATACGAACCAGCCAATAAAAACACACTCATGGCTATTGCAACCAACAAAAATCCTATTTTTTCAAATTCCATTATTTCTCTTGTGCCTTTCTTATTTCATATGTACATTTATCACCAGACGATTTGCGTTCAACTGTTACTTCACATAAACCATCAACACTTTTAATATAATCAGCAATGTAAAGGCAAATATTTTCCATTGTTGGTATACCAAGTCCTTCTACATTATCTAAAAATTTGTGGTCTAGTTGTAACTTTAAAGACTCAATAGCCCATTTAAAATGCCCAAAATCTTTTACCATACCATTTTCATCTGGCTCACCTTTAACAGAAATACTAACTGTATAAGTATGTCCATGTATATTTTCTGATTGCATTTTGGTATGAACATCAACATACCTACCTTTTAGAGTATGTGCAGCATCAAAATAAAATGTTTGCGTTAATTTCAAAATAATCCATCCTGTTCTACTTGCATAAAATTCCATGTAACAGGCGCATTGTGGGCTTCTATTCTTGCCCGCATAACTTGTGCTCTAGCTTCCTTTGTTGGTGGTGGATAGTTACCATTTCTCCAATGTTTGTCAATTCCTACATTTCTAGCTATGTTTGTGCTATCTGTAGAAGAAAATGGTAGTTTTGTAAATATTGCTGGGTCTAACATTCTTAGACCATGTAATTTGCATATTGGCCTACCCATATCATCACAAATTACACGCATAGCCTGACCCATTTTTGACCACCAGGCGTTAGTACCAACTGTAGCGTACTCACCAGAACTGCCAATACAAACACGCACATAGTAATTTGCCAACTGCTCTAATCTTTCAAGTGATTCGTGCATATGCCATACAGGTGCTCCAAACCATTTAGGTAATGGACAATCTTCAAGCAAAGCATCGTTATCGGCTTCTGTACCATCAATTACATCAGGAATTACCGCAAAATCACAGGATGGTACTTTTTTAAGATTTAAAGCCCAATCATAGTAAGCATCCCAATTAGTTATTGGTTTACCACTTTTCCAAGCACTAAAAGCCCCATTATCTATAGCAAACGATTGGCAGACTTCTATTGCTGTACCAATTTGGTCTGAATGAGCATAAGACACAAAAGCATGACCAGCTTGTACTGCATAGTTAGCTACTGTAGCTGGTGTTATTGGCAAACCATGATAGTGAATCATAGGTAATGTTCTTTAGTTAAGTTATTGTTTTTCATATGTTTTCTAAATTTGTAAAAAATACCTTTAAGTGCAGTTTCTACTTCAGTTTTTGACATATCTAATGCTTTTGCAATTTCTTCAATGTTCATGTCTGTTCCTTCTCGAACATAAACATTTTTATTTTTAGTTTCTTTTTCTCGACTCATTGCTACACCCTTGGGCTAGGTAGTGCATTTCCTGTAAATTCTTCTACCCAACATCTTAATATTTCCTCATCTGTTAGTTCTTTTACTGGATGGGTATAGAGTGGAATACCATTCTTTAACTGCTGGCTTCCAATATGACAATCGTAATGGGGCAACCTTTCAAGGTCGTATGGGTCTATATACGTTACTGGTTCATTGTTCATTTAACCATCCTATCAATGTTTCTATTACTTGCTTCTTGGCTACGCCAGGCTTCAAACCTCATCTTGGCTGCTTCTAATTGCCAACGCAATCCTTCTGCTTCTTCTGTCGCCAATCCAATGGCCTCACATAACTCTTGGTAAGGCTGCGACTTATACGCATCCATTTCTTTTGCCCCAATAGTATTTGCCGTTGATTTAGACATTTCAATAGCTTTGAGAGAGTGCTTAAACGCCTCGAATTGAGC
>JBBAKZ010000415.1:0-2840 GCA_040403275.1 Arcicella sp.
TTCTCTATTATGCTTAACGGGGTTGATGTAATTTCCAATCGGGGCGTGAGAGGAAACGAACATTTGGCGGAAATAGAGGGATTTTCAATTTATGCGGCAAAAAAAAATGAGGTTATTTTGTTGGATAACATCAACGCAAATTTAGCCATGAACAATGCTCGTCAAGTATTCGGTCGTACTCCTGGAATTTCGGTTTGGGAAAATGATGGTTCAGGAATTCAGTTGGGCGTAGCTTCCAGAGGACTTAGTCCCAATCGTTCGT
Source organism: Arcicella sp. (assembly GCA_040403275.1). GTDB lineage: Bacteria > Bacteroidota > Bacteroidia > Cytophagales > Spirosomataceae > Arcicella. The sequence goes on from JBBAKZ010000415.1 coordinate 263, forward strand.
GGGAGTTTAATGTTAGAATGAATGGCTACGACGTTACTCCCGACCCAATGGGTTATCCAGAAGCATATTATACACCACCGATGGAAGTGGTGGATAGAATTGAGATTGTTCGGGGTGCATCATCTTTGCAATATGGCTCTCAATTTGGCGGGTTGATGAATTTTGTGATGAGAAAACCCGATATTTCTACCCGATTCACGGTTGAATCTCAGAATACAACGGGTAGTAATGGACTATTTAGCAGTTTCAATTACATCGGTGGTACGGAAGGAAAATTAAGTTACACGGCTTATTATCAGAAAAGAGTGGGAAATGGTTGGCGAGATAATAGTTATTTCAATACCGACCACGCCCACATAGCATTGAATTACGCCTTATCAAACAAGTTAAAAATGGGAGCTGAGCTAACTTATATGACTTTTCAGTCGCAACAAGCGGGTGGATTGACTGACGCTCAATTTTCCCAAAATGCTCGTCAGAGTATTCGTAGTCGCAACTGGCTGAGTACGCCTTGGCTAATTCCTTCAATTTCTGCGGAATATATTTTTAGTGAAAAATCAAAAATGAGTTTTAAAGCATTTGGTGTAATTGCTGAAAGAAATAGTGTAGGTTATGTTAAAGCGATTACCGAGATTGACGACTTAAAAAACCGCCAAGTAGATAGAGATTCTTACGCTAATTTCGGTTCAGAACTTCGGTTCATTACTGACTATAAATTATTCGGAAAAAGTAATACACTTGCCACGGGGCTTCGTTATTTCAAAGGAAACATAGACCGCCAACAATTGGGCAAGGGAACGGCTGATGCTGACATGAATTTTGATATTGTAGAAAGTTTATACCCTCGTGATTTAGCATTTAAAAACACGAATACAGCCGCATTTTTTGAAAATATCTTCCGATTCAATGATCGATTTTTAATAACGGCGGGTGCCAGAATCGAAAATATAAATTCAACCATGCAGGGGCGTTTTAGCGTAACAAATGGACAATCCACCAATCTTTCACCACTTAGCCGAAGTCGTTCTTTTGCTTTGTTCGGAGCAGGGGCTGAATTTCATGTAACAAAACAATCAGAATTTTATAGCAATATTTCACAAGCGTATCGGCCGGTGCTTATTTCAGACTTGACACCTCCGGCTACCACGGATATTATTGACGAAAATTTGCAAGATGCCAAAGGATTTAATGTTGATTTTGGGTATCGTGGAAAAATTAGTAATTTCTTTAATTTTGACGTAGATTATTTCTACTTGAATTACGATAATCGTATTGGAACAATTAGTCAAACGAATGCCGCCGGGCAACGTTTTCAATATCGCACAAATTTGGGGAATTCGGTCAGTCAAGGTTTTGAAGGCTATTTAGAGTTTGATGCCTTGGCAGCACTTGTTCCAAAAGCCAAGTTGGGTTCTTTGAGTATTTTTGCTTCGCTTGCGTTCATTGATGCGGTTTATCGTGATTTTAAAATCACCTCGATAACGAACGGGCAAATAATTGAAGGAAATTTATCAGGAAAGCGAGTAGAAAATGCGCCCCAAAAAATAAACCGTTTTGGGGTTACTTATACCAAGAAAGGATTTTCTGTTACGTGGCAAATGAGTGATATTGGCAAAGCTTATTCAGATGCTTTAAATACAGAAACGCCAAATACGGCAGCCACAACTGGCGTAATTCCAGCCTATCAAGTACAAGATTTATCCGTTAATTTCAAGTTCTTGAAACATTATAATCTAAAAGCCGGAGCTAATAACTTAACCGATGAGCGTTATTTTACTCGCAGAGCAGGAGGTTATCCTGGCCCTGGTTTATTACCCGCCGATGGACGTACCTTCTATGTATCGGCTGGGGTGAAGTTTTAGTAACTTGAGCAACAAATAGTTCAAGAAAATTAATCAAAAACATTCATGAATTTCTTTCTTCCTTGACTGGACCACCAGCTAAGGGAGAAAGAAGTTTAAAAATCAAATTTAATTATTTTACCTATCATAAACCATCTTAAATTTACTTAAATCCGCCTTATATTTCCGTGGGCGTGCGAGTTCATGCTTGTAAATCAATTGGCCTAAATTCTTCATGAACGGAAAACCAACCGTGTCGTAATCGTATTTGTCATCGTTGAAAATTTGGTCATTATTGCAGAGTAAAACGGTTGTCAGCATGAATTCTACGCCCTTTTCAAAGTCCACGATGTAGGAATTGTCTAAGAGAAAACCGTAAGCGTCGCCCACCTTGTTGAATATTCTCATATTCGGATTTACCACGTCATTTTTGCCACTTCCATACATCAAAAACTTGCAATAAGTAGGATAAAATTCCGATGGATTATAGTTGGGATACGTGCTTTCTGTGGGCATTTGTGACATATATTTGTAGATAAATTGATAGTCTTCTTCGGTCAAATTAAAGCGTTTTTTGGGTTCAACCGCTTCGGGGAAAAGTACCGATTTTAGCACCGCTTGTTGGTCTAAAAGCGGATAAAAATTTCTATCCTTAAAATCAAAAGGAGTATTTATGATGGAATCATTTTGCATGTATCCTTTTCCAATACCAATAGGAGAGGCCGAAGAAGACTATC
>JBBAKZ010000416.1:0-1040 GCA_040403275.1 Arcicella sp.
CATTTGTGGTGGTTGGAATTGGGGGAGCTATTGAGATTATCCCCACGTTCATGATTAAGTCTAATATTCCAACGATTGCCGCTGTTCAACCTTATACACCTTTGGAATTGGAAGGTAGAGATTTGTACATCCGAGAAGGTTGCGTTTCTTGCCATAGTCAGATGATTCGACCATTTAGATCAGAAACAGAACGGTATGGGGAGTATTCGAAGGCAGGCGAATTTGTTTATGACCATCCATTTTTGTGGGGTTCGAAAAGGACAGGACCAGATTTGCACCGAGAAGGTGGAAAGTATCCTGATTCGTGGCATTATCAACACATGAGAGACCCAACGTCGATGTCGCCAGGTTCAATTATGCCAGCTTATGAGTTCCTTTTGGAACAAAAACTGAACACTTCGAGTACAAAAGATAAGTTGAAAGCCATGAAAACTTTGGGCGTTCCTTACGACGATTATGCTGTTAATCATGCAGAGAGTGATTTAGCGGAACAAGCAAAAGGAATTTCTGAAAACTTGGCTAAAGAGAATATCAAAGTAAAATCAGACCGAGAAATTATTGCTTTGATTGCGTATTTACAACGATTGGGAACAGATATTAAAAAGGGAAATTAATAGTTGACAATTGATAATGGATAATTAACAATTAAAATTGACTTATTCAATATTTATCACTGAATTCTTAGCAAACAGTACTTCAATTGAATTATCCATTTTCAATTATTAACTGTCAATTATCCATTCTTAATTAACAAAGCCATGTTTAGACAATTCTTAGATAAAGTTCAAGGTGCGGATATTCCGATGATTATCTCGCTGCTTATATTCTTCATATTCTTCATTTTGGTAGGTACTTATTTATTCATCGTAGATAAAAAACATCTTAATTACATGAGCTTATTACCTCTCAACGAAGATCAAAATCTTATCAAATGAAAAGGCTATTAATATTACCATTATTACTTATAAATTACGCTATGAGTGCCTCAATATTAGGCACTGTGAATGCCACTGAACCCTCTACAATTGAAATTCTACTGT
>JBBAKZ010000416.1:1050-2840 GCA_040403275.1 Arcicella sp.
GCAGCCATGTCAATTATGTGTACAATATTGTTGTTAATTGCCTTCACTTTACAAGGAATTATAAAATCTTTAATACCCAAAGTTGAAGGAGATTTTGAAGTACAACAAGCGCTTGATAATCGCACGTTTTGGCAAAAAGTATTTAGTTTGAAGCCCATTTCTATGGAAAAAGAGTTGGAAATGGAACATAAATACGATGGCATTGCAGAATTAGATAATCCGACACCGCCGTGGTTTATGTATTTATTTTATACAACCATTCTCATCGCAGTACTTTATTTCTTCACATTTCACGTAATTGGTGATGGTAAAGTAATGACCACTGAATATGCGGAGGAAATAGCGGTTGCCGAAAAAGCGAATGAATTGTACATGAAAAAATTTGCTAATGCTGTGAATGAAAATAATGTAATTGTTTTGACTGATGCTAAATCTGTGGAAGATGGAGAAAAACTTTACGCCAAGAATTGTGTGGCTTGTCACGGTGATAAAGGGCAAGGTGGGGTAGGTCCAAATTTAACGGATGAGTTTTGGTTGCACGGTGGTTCAGCAAAAAATATTTTCCATACACTTACCGAAGGAGTTCCTGAAAAAGGAATGATTTCATGGAAAAAAACCTTGAATCCAATCCAAATACAGCATTTATTGAGTTATTTAAGTAGATTTCAAGGAACAAATCCTGAAAACGGGAAAGCTCCTCAAGGCGATAAATATGTAGCAACAGCCTTGGAAAAACCAGCGGCAAAGTGAAATGAAAAACGCAAAAATAGATACGACTAATTTTAGAGACCATCTTTCCAATGTAACGGAGACTGGGAAGAGAATTTGGATATACCCTCGAATTGTAAAAGGTAAATTTTATAAACTTCGTACGTATTTTTCGTGGTTGCTCTTAGGATTATTATTAGGTTTACCATGGCTAGAAGTTGATGGCCAACCCTTGTTTCTATCTAATGTAATTGAGCGTCGATTTATTTTTTGGGGAGTCACATTTTTTCCGCAAGATTTCCATTTAGTAGCCATTGGATTACTCACATTTATGGTTTTTGTAATTCTTTTTACGGTGATATTTGGAAGGGTTTTTTGTGGTTGGGCTTGTCCACAAACGATTTTCTTGGAAATGCTCTTTAGAAAAGTTGAAATTCTTATCGAAGGCGATCATAACGCCCAAAGACGTTTAGACCAGCAACCTTGGAACACCGAAAAAATCTGGAAGAAAACCCTGAAGCACACGTTATTTTTGATATTGTCCTTCGTGATTGCCAATGTTTTTCTGGCCTATATTATTGGTAAAAAAGAATTGTTTGCCATTATTTTTGACAACCCTTCTAACCATTTGGTGGGGCTTTTGGCCATCTTAATTTTTACGGGCACCTTCTATTTTGTTTTCGCCCGTTTTAGAGAATTAGTTTGCATAATGGTTTGTCCTTACGGTCGGCTGCAAGGGGTAATGTTGGATAAAAAATCAATCGTTGTGGCGTATGATTTTATTCGAGGTGAACTCAGAGGAAAGCATCAAAGTGCGGAGGAAAAAGTGCTGGCAAAAAGTGAAAATGAACCCGTTCACGGTTCGTGCATTGATTGTAAAATTTGCGTTCAAGTTTGTCCAACGGGTATTGATATTCGGAATGGAACGCAATTAGAATGTATCGCCTGTACCGCTTGTATTGATGCTTGTGATGAAGTAATGGACAAAATTCAAGAGCCACGTGGATTAATTCGATATGCCTCCATTGAAGGAATTGAGCAGAAAAAGAAGCTCAAATTCAATGCCAGAATTGCGTCGTATT
>JBBAKZ010000417.1:0-642 GCA_040403275.1 Arcicella sp.
GATTAATTAAAACCCTTGGACACGTAGGTTATAAATTTCCTCCTTCGGGGGTTAAGGGGCTACTGTTTGACGTCCAATTGAATAATAAGTATATCCTTTCTCCGCAATTTCTGGAAGTTCATACAAATTACGCCCGTCGAAAATTACTTTATTTTTCAATAAAACGTTCATTACTTCAAATTCTGGCGTGCGAAATTGTGGCCATTCAGTCATAATTAATAGTGCGTCGGCATCTTTTAAAGCTTCGTAGGGTCCGGTAGTATACGTAATCTTATCTCCTAGTACTTCTTTAACATTTGGCATTGCTTCTGGGTCATAAGCCTTGATGGTAGCTCCGGCTGCCAAAAGTGCGTCAATATTATATAAAGCGGGTGCTTCACGAATATCATCAGTGTATGGTTTGAAAGCCAAGCCCCAGATTGCAAAAGTTTTCCCCTTCAAATTACCCCCAAAATAATCGTTAATCATGGGAATTAAACGAGTTTTTTGGTCTTCGTTTACATCCATTACCGCTTTCAAAATTTTGAAATCATAGTTAAAATCTGTGGACGTTTTTTCCAAAGCTTGTACATCTTTAGGAAAACAACTTCCGCCGTAACCAATACCCGCAACTAAGAATCTGTTACCGATACGAGAATCCGT
>JBBAKZ010000417.1:652-2839 GCA_040403275.1 Arcicella sp.
AATCCGTTCCGATGCCTCTGCGAATGTCATCAACGTTGGCTCCAACTTTTTCGCAAAGGTTGGCAATTTCGTTCATGAAAGTGATTTTTGTTGCCAAAAACGCATTGGCAGCATATTTAGTCATTTCTGCCGAACGTTCATCCATAAAAATTACAGGATTTCCCTGACGAACCAACGGAGCGTATAACTTAGTCATAACAACTTTTGCTTTTTCTGATTTTGTGCCAATCACCACACGGTCTGGGCGCATAAAATCTTCAACAGCAACACCCTCACGCAAGAATTCTGGATTTGAAACCACATCAAAATCAACTTTTGCATGGTTAGCAATAGCAGCGTAAACTTTTTCAGCCGTGCCTACTGGAACGGTACTTTTGTCAATAATAACAGCATAATTTTCCAAAATAGGCCCTAAATCATCCGCAACTTTCAAAATATATTTCAAATCGGCTGAACCATCAGCTCCTGGAGGGGTTGGTAAAGCGAGAAAAATTACTTGCGCATCATTAATTCCCTCTGAAAGTGAGGTGGTAAATTTCAGTCTTCCTTCATTGGAATTACGGAGAAATAGCTCTTCTAAACCGGGTTCGTAAATTGGAATTACCCCGTTTTTCATTTTGGCTACTTTTTTCTCGTCAATGTCAACACAAATAACTTGATTGCCAGTTTCTGCAAAACAAGTTCCCGTTACCAAACCTACATATCCCGTGCCGATTACCGCTATTTTCATTAATTTATCGTTTTTGTTTTCTTGAAATAGTTATATTTTGATTTTCAAATTTAAGGGTTTTTATTGGTAAAGTCTAAATTCCTAAATCAAATTAATGAAGATAATAATTGAAAATATTTTAGTGCCCCATGCAAAGCAGAAAATAAAGTAAGTAGTCAGAAAAATTTAACCAATATAATTCTTACATTTTAACAGTTTTTTCACCTCCATTTTTCATTTGTTTTTTAATACTCTCCTTTCAAAATTTTACTTAAAACCCCTTCTTTCAACGCATAATTAGAAACCTTAATTTGTTGAATATCAAAGCGTTTTAAAATAAAGTCAATCAGGCAAACGCCCACAACAATCATATCTACTCGAAGTTCTTTCATGCCTCCAATGGCCATTCTTTCCTCATGATTTTTAGAAACTAATTTAAAGAAAGAATCATAAAATTCCATTAGTGGAAGTTCAAAAGCTATTTGTTCTGATGTAGGTAACTGTCCGTAAGTTTTAATGAAAAAAATATCAATTAACGTCTCAAAAGAACCCGCTGAACCAATAACACACACCGGCGCATATTGATGCACAGCGTTGGTGAGTGGCAGTAATTGTTCTTCTAAATAATCCTTTAGAGAAGCTACCGAACGAGGTGAAATTGGGTCGGTCGTCATGAATTTATCCATAAGCCGTTGTCCACCTATTTCAAAACTTTGTTTATACATTACCCGATTCTGGTCGCAAATAATAAATTCCACCGAACCACCGCCAATATCCACAATCATCGAAGGTTCGAGACCAATATTCATGCCTAATTTAACCCCATCATAAATTAAATTGGCTTCTTGTTCTCCTGAAATTACATCGATTTTTATACCCGTTTCGTTCAAAACTCGATGACAAAATTCAGTTCCATTTTTCGCATTTCTTACGGCACTGGTAGCAGTAGCAAAAACATTCTCGTTCGTAACACCCTCTTTTTCAAATATTTGCTGAAAATATCGCAATCCTATTATCCCTCTTTGGATACCTTCTTCGGTAATAATTCCTAACGAAATTCCGCCTTTCCCAATCTTGGCGGCATAACTATCTTCCTGAATCACTCGATAATTCGGCCCCTCTTGTTCTACGATTAATAATTGAAATGTATTCGTTCCTAAATCAATAATTGCTTTCTTTATCACGTGTTTTTCGTTGAATGTGATTTACCTTTGTAGGTACAAAGATAGGTCAATGTTTTGAAGTAAATTAAACGAATTGGAACAAGAAAAAAAAATTCTCATCACCGGCATCACAGGTTTAGTGGGAAGCTTTACGGCAAGACGCTTTTTGAAGGAAGGCTTTAAAGTTATGGGTTTAAAAAGGGGACATAGCGATTTGTCGTTATTGCAAGACATTGAAAGTCAGATTGTTTGGCACGAGGGTGATATACTTGACATTTTGGCTTTGGAAAAAGTTATTGAACAAGTTAATTATGT
>JBBAKZ010000418.1:0-2838 GCA_040403275.1 Arcicella sp.
GATCATCACCGCCTCCCATCATACTTCCTTTTTTCTCTAATAACCCAATTACCTTCATTTTCTGACCTAAAATCGTAATTTCCTTATCCATTGGGTTAATATTTTTCTCAAAAAGTTGACTAATTACATCCACGCCAAGAATACATACATTTGTCCCATTTTCGAGATCACTGTTAGAAAAAACCCTTCCAGAAGCAACTTTAAACGCTTTTATATCTAAATAATTCTCATCCGTTCCCATAATTCTGGTATTAGGATTTGTTTTTTTTGATTCATATTTTACTTCAGCGTTAAACGTCACGTTTGCTTTAAGACCAATAATGGCAGAATGACCAAATTTTTCTTTATACAACCTTGCTTCACGGTAATCAATGGCAGGATAGCGTTTTTCTTGCTCACCTTGCTTTCGTATTTTAAAAATGTCCCTATTTCGTACATCAAAAGCATTCGCACCGAGCCCCGCAAAACTATTATTGACGGAACTTTGAATGCCATCAATAATCGTTAAGCAACCTACTAATGAAGTAACACCGATGGCAATAATTAAGGACGTTAAGATTGTTCTAAGCAAATTTGCTCTAATGGAACGGAGTGCCTCTCGTATATTTTCTAAAATATTCATATTTTTAATTTCAGTTTTCGAAAAACCGTTATTGGTAAAAATTATTACGCTATTCTAAAAATAGAATTAACACTATCTTTGCAATAATTACGTTAAATAATAATTCCAATCACTTTTTATCATTTAATTTTATTCAGAAAATATTAAAATATTTACTCGCTGAATTAAGGACAAATTTAGTTTACATAATGAAAAAAAATACTCCAATGAAAAGGTTAATATTTCCGTTTATCATATTTTTGATGTGGTCAGGGCGTTTACATGCTTCGCAAATCTTGATTCCGATGGATGAAACGCAAAAGAACCATCTAAAATCATACGGAATTGCTTATTGGGTTTTGAAAACACATGATACAGAAGTTGAGTGGCTTTTAAATTATCGTGGGGGTGCATTTATGTTTCCGCAGGCACAAAAATTTGAAAATGAGTTAACCATTAGAGGCGTAAGTTATCAAGTAATTTCAGAAGGTGAAGCCGCCCAGATTAGAGCTGAAGTAACAAGTCCAGATGTTAATATGGATGTTGTAAAATTGCAAAAACCGCCCCGTGTAGCAGTATATTCTCCCAAAACAGCTCAACCTTGGGATGATGCAGTTACATTGGCAATGACCTATGCGGAGATTCCCTATGATATGATTTTTGATGAAGAAGTGATGAATTCAAAATTGCCAGAATACGATTGGTTACATCTTCATCATGAAGATTTTACGGGGCAGATGGGGAAATTTGCCAATCAAAGTGGACAACCATGGTATCAAGCGCAATTGCGTGAAGACAAGAGGAATGCCGCTAAATTTGGCTTTGAAAAAGTTTCTAAACTAAAATTAGCGGTTGCGAAAAAAATTCAAGAATTTGTTGCGGGTGGAGGATACATGTTTGCCATGTGTACGGCTACAGATACGTATGACATCGCATTGGCTGCCGATGGAATTGATATTGTGGATGCTTATTATGATGGAGATGGTTTTGACCCGAACGCAGATTCGAAATTGGATTTTACCAAAACTTTTGCTTTTCAACATTTCAATTTAGTTTATCATCCTCAGGTAATAGAATTTTCAAGTATTGAAGCATATCCAAATGAGTCAAGACCCGTTTCGGAGGAAAATGACTTTTTTAGTTTATTCCAATTCTCGGCAAAATACGACCCGATTCCTACGATGCTTACCCAAAATCACGAGACTACTATTCACGGTTTCATGGGGCAAACTACCTCCTATAAAAAATCAGTTTTGAAACCAGAAGTTACAGTTTTAGGTGAAAACCGCTCGCTAAATGAAGCACGCTACATTTACGGAACATTCCTCAAAGGATTTTTTAGCTTCTATGCAGGACATGACCCAGAAGATTATAGACATTTTGTTAATGAAGAACCCACGGATTTAAATCTTCATCCAAATTCACCAGGTTACCGTTTGATTTTGAATAACGTCCTATTTCCGGCGGCTAAGAAAAAGAAGCAAAAGACGTAAAATATGACCACAAATTTCAATCTAAAAGTCCTCTCAGTAATTCTTGAGAGGACTTTTTATTTAAAATAGCTTTTCTAATTTGCCCTTGGCATTGGCGTAAATTTTCATGAAACCCTGCGGAATTATATAACTTTGAAGTACATTCTTGAGATGCTCCTTTGAATTTGGACTTGACAACCGTAAGGATTTTAAAGCAAAATAACGACTTTTGAAAAAGTTGTCGCCAAATTGAATTGAATTTGCCAACATTAAATAATAGCGAGCAATATTTTTATTAATTTTTTGGTGAAATTTAAAGTCTAATTCTTGGTCAATGCCTCGGTACATGCCAATTCGATTAAATAAAAACTTGGCATCTTGTTTACCATCCGTAAAACTCATTCCTCCTCCGTTTTTTCTATAAACAGACATTATTTCATTGATATAAAAAAACTTCCCGTGTTTCCCTAAAAGAATATATCTCGGAATATCGCCACTTTTAGAATCGTGAAACCATTGGGGATATTCTTTAATGATCCCGTTTCTGAACATGACGGCGGAGGTAGCCATATACCAAATTTCGTCTTCCCCCACTAAATCTTCAATCGTGGTAACGACCCTTTGATTATCATCATTTACGTACATATCTGGATGCGAACCGTCCTCGAAATGAATGAGTGCATTGTGGAAACAGGCAACAAAATCTGGGTTTTTGTCTAAAAAATCAACTTGCTTTTGTAGTTTCAAAGGATTGGTCCAATAATC
>JBBAKZ010000419.1:0-2834 GCA_040403275.1 Arcicella sp.
ACCTAAATCTCCTCCTTGTTGCGCCGTTCCATCCGTTCCGAATTGTTGAGCCATTGCTTCAAAAGAGGCACCACCTTTGATTTGAGTTAAGATTCCTTCTGCACGCTTACGAGCAGCGGCCTTCACTGAATCAGGTGCAGTTTTTGGAGCGTTAATCAAAATATGACTGGCACGAACTGTAAATAACGAATCTTTCTGAACACCACCATATTTATAGATTGAATAAGACATTCCGTTTTTGAAAGGTCCATAAATTCCACCAGGCGTCATTGAGGACAAAGAACCTTTTACCGCCTCTGGAATTTCAGCCAAAGTTGCGTAATAAGGTGTTTTTACATCTGAATTCATCATGGCAAAAGCTGAATCGTTCTTCGTAATGGCCAATTCTTTCGCCAAACGCTTGATGTCGTTATAGAAAGAAGCAGTATCTTGTTTTGAAGGAATCACTGGAAAAGTTACGTACTGGATTGAACGAGTATTTTGTCCTTTAAAAGTTTCCTTGTGTTTGCTTAAATAATCTTCCAATTGTGAATCCGTAACCTTAATTGATGAATCAGCCACAGAATAAAAAGGAACGTACAAATAATGAGCGTTCACCTTTGAAGTTTGTGCAACATATTCTTTTTGAGCCTCGGCATTCGTTGTATACGTAGACATTCTCAACAAGTTTTCGTATTTTCCTCTCAAACGGTCTTGCGCCAATGATTTCTCAAAACTTGCCCAAGCTTGTTGTTGCGCTGGAGCCATTGTTTTGAAATTTTTCAAAAACTGAATCACGTAAGTTTTATCAAACTGACCCGTTTGTGGATTGGTAAATTGCTGACGAACTGATGGGTGAATATTGTCACCTTGCACCATGTCAACCAATTCTTTTGGGGAAACAGACAAACCCAAAGCCTCATATTCTTTGCCATAAGCCAAATCCATAATGTATTGATTCCAAACTTGCTCACGCATTTGGGTTGTTTCTTGGTCGCCAGGACTACGTCCAGCCTGTTGAGAATAATTTTGGGTTAATTCATCAACTTTCTTCTGAAAATCTTGGTATTGAATACTCTCGCCACCGATTTCACCAATTACATTTCGTGAACCTCCGAAAAAACGTGAATTGCCCGAAAAAAGGTCTCCACCAACCAGGAAGAAAATTAAACTGATAGCAATTGCAGTCGCAGCAACTCCCGACTTCTCTCTAATTTTGGTAATTAATGCCATTTTTTAATTATTATTTATTTGTTATCTGAATGTCTGTCGTGTGGTTTTTTGACAGCCTTGTGTACATAATTATTGAATGAAAATTCTTCTCAGAGCGTTTAATAATAACGCAAAAGAAACGCAAAATAATCACATTTTGCGTTAATATCAAAATAAAGAAACGCTAATGCCATGACCTATTTTATAAAACCTTCACCAAAAAAATCATTTATTGATTGTTATCTTAGTTTTTTAACATAAATTTAGGCGATTTTAAAGTTATAAGTATTTGACAATCATAGGCTTTGTTGAAAAGCAAGCAAGTTTAGTTAGTTTTATACTCGATTGACTTACACAAATCAGGTTACCGTGTTTTTTAAAAAAAATTAATCCATTTGTGTTACCTATTACTCTTTTTACAGTCTTTTATAGGATAAGCATTTACTTCAAGAATTGATAAATTACTTGCTTTGCGGAAAATTTATTTTATTAATAATTCTAATTCTATTGATGCTAATGTTGAAAATTGACTACATATTATTAGCAAGACATTTTAAAGAGGAAACTTTGGAAGAAGAAAATCTAAAGATTTTGGCTTGGAAAAATGAAAGTATTATTAATAAGCTGACTTACAATCGATTAAAGAAAATTTGTCAATCAAACTGTGTACCAGTTGATGAACAAAAAATTACCAAAGAAGAAATGAAAGTATGGAAAAATATAATTACTAAAATTTTGGAAGAACAATAATCGGTGAACGGTAAAAGGTAAATGGTTTGCAGACACTAGGATAATTTTATTAATAGACGTTTTCCACATAACATTCACCCTTTACCGTGTACCGTTCACCGTTTAGCGTTTACCGAAAAAATCGCCTCCAAAAATCTGTCACATTCTGCCTGTCCCAACGCTAAACTTGGTAATAATCTCAACGTATTTTTACCCGAATATCCACAGAATATTTTATGGTCAAATAATAAAGTATCTCTAATTTTATCAACGGGTTGTTCAAATTCAATACCTATCATCAAGCCACGTCCACGCAATTCTTTAATACCGGATATTCCTTTCAGATTTTCGAATAAATAATCGCCTTTTTGTACAGCGTTTTCCATTAAATTCTCAGATTTCATCACGTCCAAAACTGCCACTGCTGCGGCGCAAGCCAAATGGTTTCCTCCGAAAGTGGTACCTAACATGCCAAATTTTGCTTTAAATTTAGGAGCAATCAACACGCCTCCAATCGGAAAACCATTGCCCATTCCTTTGGCCGTTGTCATAAGATCGGGGCGAATTCCTGAGAAATCATGCGAGAAAAATTTACCCGAACGTCCGTATCCACATTGTACTGAATCCAATATTAAAATCGCACCCGTTTGGTCACAAACCTCTCGGGCGGCTTTCAAAAATTCATCGGATGCTACATTAATTCCACCTACGCCTTGAATGCCTTCGACAATTACCGCACAGATTTCGTCTGTAACGCCAGCACGCAAGGCTTCAACGTCGTTGAATGGCAAGAATGTAACGTGTTCGTCGTAGTTAATGGGAGCCACGATGGCCTTGTTGTCCGTTTCGGCAACGGCACCCGCTGTTCTACCGTGAAAGGCTTTTGAGAAAGCAATTACTTTTTTGCGTCCGTT
>JBBAKZ010000420.1:0-2036 GCA_040403275.1 Arcicella sp.
GAAAATTTAGGTCCGGCGATTAATACGCCAAATTGGGACGGCTATTTTTCTATTCCTGCCTCGGGCGACTATGCTTTTATTTGTTCAATAAATGCCTCAAAAAAAGAAGATATTTATAAATTAAAATTACCCAAAACAGCCAAACCAGAGCCAGTTGCAATAATTTCGGGTGATATTTTAAGTACTATTGATAAAAAACCCGTTGCCTCTTTATTGACGATGACACCTCAAAATGATAAATTGAAACCAGAAGTAAAAAATTACGACCCAGCCACCGGCTCGTTTAGTTTTGTGGTTCCTTTGAAAGAAGTCTACGACTTTGTTCCTTATAAAAAAGGTTATTTGGCCATTAACGAAACCATTGATTTGTCGAAAGAAATTTCTTATCGAGAAATTAAAAAGGATTTCTATTTAATGCCCTTGGAAGTTGGAAATAAAGGTGTTTTGAACAGTTTTACCTTTGAGCAAGGCGAATCAAAATTACAAGCTCCCGCCTTAAAAGATTTGGACAGAATTGCCCAAGCAATGCTTGATTTCTCAACCCTTGAAATCCTTTTTGAAGGTCATACCGATAATCAAGGAGACTTTCAATTGAACTTAAAATTATCAGAGGAACGCATTGAAGAAGTTAAAAATTATTTGATTTCAAAAGGCGTTCCTGCCGTAAGAATAACCACGAAGGGTTGGGGACAAACCCGCCCAATTGCCAGTAATGCAACCGAAGAAAGACGTAAATTAAATCGTAGAGTTGAGTTTACGATTGTTAAAAAATAGACCGCTTAATACTTTCTAAGTAGATTCGATAGAGGTTAATTGTGTTAGATTCATAAAAATCAGCTATTTTTGCAGAAGGAGAAATAATAATTTTCCTACAAATTAGACGTATCCAACACTGAATGACTACCTCAACACAACAAATAATAGCGCCTACAACTGACTTTAAACAGTTACAGGGTAAACTCCGTCTAAAAATTCTGGAAATGTATTTCAATGCAAATGCTGGACATATCGGCTGTTCACTATCTTGCCTTGATTTAATGATTGGTTCTTTGATTACGCACAGAAAAGAGTCGGAAGTTTTTTTATTATCTAAGGGTCACGCAGCAGCTTCTTTGTACGCATGCTTACATGAATTAGGTGAAATTTCTGATGAATTATTAAAGACCTTTTATAAGAACGGAACTACCCTCCCAGCCCATCCTGCCCCGAATAAAATTAAAGGAATTCCATTTGCTACGGGTTCTTTGGGACACGGACTTCCGATTGCGATTGGGATTGCCCAAGCAAATAAAATCCTCGAAAACGACGAATATACCTACGTTTTAATGTCGGACGGTGAAACAAACGAAGGCACAACTTGGGAAGGTGGACATTATGCAGTGGCCAAAGGCTTGGATAATTTAATTGTCATGATTGATAAAAATGGTTTACAAGGGTTCGGAAATACAGACGAAATTCTTGGCGTTTCTGCCGATAAAAATAAATGGGAAGCCATTGGTTTTGAAGTAGTTGAAGTGGATGGACATGATGTTTCAGAAATTCACAATCAAATTGATTTTTTTAAAGCTCGTAAAAATGGAATTCCTAAATTATTGATTGCGAATACTGTGAAAGGAAAGGGTGTTTCATACATGGAAAATAAAATGGAATGGCATTATCTACCGATGAAACCCGAGCATTACGAAATAGCCATGAACGATGTTAAAAATAATTATTTTTAAATAAGGTAGACCGTAAAAAAGCACTAAAAATTTCTTGCTGACAAGAAACTGCTAACTGCCTACTCAAAACCGCCCAATACAAACTAATAATCCTACTCATAAATGACCGATTCGGTAAAAGAAAAAATCTTATCTCTCAAAGGACCCATCTTCGTTTATGGTGCGAGTGGATTTATCGGAACAAATCTTTTTAAAGATATTTACAGCGTTCGCAAAGACTGTTTTGCCCTCACCCACGATGCTCAAAAAGCGTGGCGTTTGAAATTAATTAACGTTCCAGCTGAAAATGTTGTTCACTGCGATATAGTGTCTAAT
>JBBAKZ010000420.1:2046-2833 GCA_040403275.1 Arcicella sp.
AGGAGGTTTATAAAACTTACCAACCCAAAACAATCTTCAATTTAGCGGCTTACGGCGCTTATTCGAAACAAAAAAACGTAACGCTTACCTACGAAACCAATGTTATTGGAACGGTCAATTTGTTAGAAAATATGACATCCGATATGGTTTATATCCACGCAGGAAGTAGTTCGGAGTACGGTTTTAACTGCACAACGCCCAAAGAAACCGATACACTCGAACCCAATAGTCATTATTCAGTTTCAAAGGTTTCAGCGGCTTATTTAATTCAATTTTACGCCCGAGTGCACGAAAAAAATGCCATAAATCTTCGACTTTATTCTATTTATGGAGATTGGGAAGAGCCAGATAGGTTAATTCCAAAATTGATTGAATCGGTTCGCCAACACAAATTGCCCAATTTTGTTTCCAAAGACATCAGCCGTGATTTTGTGTATATGTCTGATTGTGTGGAGGCGTTTATGGATGCGGCGCTAAAAATGTCGTCTAAAATTCGGGGGAAATCCTATAACATTGCCAGCGGTGTAAAAACAACAATTGGCGATTTAGTAGAAATTTGCCGTAAAGAGTTTGGAATTGAGGAAGAACCATCATGGGGAACCATGCAAAATCGTGCTTGGGATTTAGCGGAATGGTTCGGCGACCCAAGTGAAGCAAAAAAGGACTTAGATTGGGAAGCAAAAACCCCTTTAGATATCGGACTTAGACAATATTTTAATTGGCAATCTGCAATAAAATACGAAGATAATTTATTGACCGCTTTTCAAAATCCATATTTAAATCCAGT
>JBBAKZ010000421.1:0-2831 GCA_040403275.1 Arcicella sp.
TCAAAGCGGTTCACGATTACGCAGACTTATTGCGTGCCACTATTGCTACGGCAGGTAATGAACATCGCCTAGGGGCCAATGAAGCACCACCTGCCATAGTTTCTATTTTCATTGGTTCAGAAATGACCCGAGTATTGAATGATTTAGAAAATCTTTCAGAAATGAACGATATTAAATTAGAAAAAGGCGATAACGTGTATTTAAGATTAGGAATCAACAAAATTCGAGCTTTACTTTTAGACAATACAGACAGTAATCGCACTTCACCATTTGCTTTTACGGGAAATAAATTTGAGTTCAGAGCTGTGGGTTCGTCTGCTAATTCGGCAACACCCATGACAATTTTAAATACAATTGTGGCAAATCAACTTTTCAAATTCCGAGAAGAAGTTGATGTTTATATTGAAAAAGGGGTTAAAAAAGAATTGGCTATTGTCGAGGTTTTGAAAGGTTATGTAACGCATTCAAAAAAGATTCTTTTTGAAGGAAACGGTTATTCTGAAGCTTGGGTCGAAGAAGCAAAAAGTCGAGGATTATCGAATTTAAAAACTACGCCAGAAGCCTTGGCTAAGTATTTGGATAAGCCAGTCATTGATTTATTCTTGAAATATGGGATTTTTACAGAAATTGAAATGCACGCTCGCTATGAGATTGAAATGGAGAATTATATTAAGAAAATCCAGATTGAATCTCGGGTAATTGGTGATTTGGCCATCAATCACATTATGTCTACATCCTTAAAGTATCAAACCTTGTTGGTAGATAATGTTCGTGGACAAAAAGAGATTGGTATTGATCCACAATATTTTTCTCCAACGGTAGAAATTATCAAAAAGATTTCAATCTATACTTCTAAAATTAACAATTTCGTGGAGGAAATGACTGAAGCTCGTAAAGAAGCTAATAATGTTGAAGATTTGGTAGAAAGAGGCCGATTGTACAGTACGAAAATTAAGGATTATTTTGAAGAAATTCGTTATTGTGTCGATAAATTAGAACTAATCGTTGATGACGACGAATGGCCACTACCAAAGTATCGTGAACTATTATTGATTAAGTAAGTTCAAAATAGACCAAAGATTTTAGAGATTGATACAGATGCTGGATTTCTTACCAATACATATTTCAATAAAATAAATATATGAAATTTTAAGGTAAAAAAATCTGTGTAATGCTGTGCAATCCGCAAAATCTGTGGTCTAACTTTAATTGTCCATTTTAAATTTCTTAATTTTACAGCCAAATTAAACCCAATAAAAATGTCATTAAAAGATAACCCAGGACTTGACCCAACGGAAATTGAACAACTGAAATCGGAGTGTAAGGCCGATGGAAAGAAATTTGTCTATTTTGAGGATGAACTTGGCGACGAACCAGACAACGTTGAAGAGTTTGTTCATATTCAATTTGTTGGAAATTACAAAGGCCAAGAAGCCATTTTTGATGCGGTTATTTATTCCTTGAGATTACATTTTAATAGTGTAGTTTACGAAACTGCCGAAAGAAAAGCATTAAAAACTTATCCACTTTACGTACCCATGGAAATTCGTGATGAGACGTATGAACCTAACGAAGAAATGGATGAAGAAGTAGAATTATATATTACAGAATTAATCGAAGAAATTGAAGAAAACGAAGAAGTTAAACTTTCGGAACATTTGGAGATTGATGAAAAATTTGAATTCGGAATTGCTTTGGATGTCTGCTTAAATGTTGACGAAGTTGATGATGCCGTGGTGACAAAATTCGTTGATGAGTATTTGGCAGGAACCATCAAATTAGACCCAACTATGTATTCATTTAAGTCTGAATATGAAGATTAGTTTTATTAGGGGTTAGGTTTTGGGTTTTAGGGGTTAATATTTCCGAAAGCACATTTTTTCTAACCCCTAAAACCAAACCCCCAACCCCTAATAAATGTCATTTCAAGGAACAGAAAATTACGTTGCTACGAAAGCATTACAAGTAGCCGTAAATGCTGCCGTATCCCTTCAAAAACCGCTTTTAATCAAAGGAGAACCAGGAACGGGGAAAACGCTTTTGGCGTATGAAGTTGCTTCAGCGCTAAGAAAACCGCTTTATTCTTGGAATATTAAATCGACTACTTTTGCGCAACAAGGCTTGTATGAGTATGATGCAGTGGCTCGTCTGCGAGATTCTCAATTGGGCGATGGCGACATTAATAATCTGGAACATTACATTAAAAAAGGAAAACTTTGGGAGGCTTTTGAGGCAGATGAGCAAGTCGTACTTTTAATTGATGAGATTGACAAAGCCGACATCGAATTTCCCAATGATTTATTGAATGAATTGGACAAAATGGAGTTTTATTGCTATGAATTAAAACGGGTAATAAAAGCCAAACACCGCCCAATTATCATCATTACTTCCAACAACGAAAAAGAATTACCCGATGCTTTTTTACGTCGTTGTTTCTTTCATTACATTTCCTTTCCCGACCGTGAAACCATGAAACAAATCGTGGATGTTCATTACCCAACGCTCGAAGAAAATCTTTTAACCAATTCATTATCAATATTTTACGGAATCAGAGACGTCAAGGCTTTGAAGAAAAAACCGTCCACTTCGGAATTGATTGACTGGATAAAATTGTTGTTGGTTGGTAAAGTTTCGGGAGATTTATTAGAAGATTTTAAGACCAATACCGATGTGCCTCCATTCATTGGGGCTTTATTGAAAAACGAGCAAGATACGGGATTGTATGAGGCTTTGAGGAATAAAACTAAACGACCTTATTGATGTTCCTCGATTTCTTCTTATACTTAAAAAACAACAAACTCCCCGTTTCCATCACGGAATATCTGACGCTT
>JBBAKZ010000422.1:0-2829 GCA_040403275.1 Arcicella sp.
AAGAGATGTGAAAGTTTAGATTTGGCCCAAATAGTGAACTCAGACCAAAGTTATTAAAATCGGGCAACGGTCGTTTATTTTACGAAAAATTTGTCCAGTTAATTAGAGGGTTCAAGAGATACACACTTTTTCAATCCTGCCTTGGTAATGAAATTGATAGAATTCTATATTAGATTCGACAGGAATAGATTTGGCTTAATAGGTTGGCATGAAAAGTAGCGACTCTTCCAATAAGCCCTTTCTTTGGATTGTGGATAATAACACCAATGGAGAGTTTGAAGGGAAAAATTTTTTATGATTACCAGTTACACAAGCGGCAAATTGTTACAATAATGTTACGGCGTGCATAGATTTATTGGGCTCAATAAAATGTCCTGTTTTGGTAATGGCTGGCGACCGTGATGGAGGAAATCCTGTTGGGCGAGTAGTGAGCTGATTTTTTAAAGCTTTATTCATCAGCATTCCCACAAGTTCAACTTTTGAAGTGAGGCAATTGAAGATTAATGAAAATGTAGTTTATATCATTGGGTCGAGCGAAGCGGAAATTGCAGCTACTCCATTCGGCACCGATACTTTTGTGCTTGAAAACGATAAAATCAGATTTCATTCAGTCTCTACTTTCGTGAAGCTGAAAAAATAACCGTGTTATTTTAACGTCGATTTCAGTCAATTAGCTATTTTTACTTCTCACCAATCAAAATGTCACTCATCATGATGCCTGTTTGGTTTCGGCTAATTTTGGGAAGATTTCATTTAGGCACAGGTTAAAAACTGTGCGCATCTCCTATCTTTTAAGCGAATGAATCCTTTCACCAAAATGGACCGAGAACCATTTTAAACCCAATACACAGCTTACGCAATTATTTCTCAAAGTCAGTTTCGAGCAATTGTTTTTCGTTAAATAGTCCACCGCCAGCAGGCTTTTTATCCCTGAGTTTTTTGACGTCGCTTGCAGAAATATTTTTACCATCTTTGGCAAAAGCATTTTGCGTATAACGAATAATATCGGCGATGTCTTCGTCGGTCAAATCTTTGTTATTGGCTAATCCCGGCATTTCATTATTGAGTTGATATTGCTTTCCGTTAACAGTTATTGGACCACTCAATCCATGAAGCAAAATAGAAGCTAATCTTTTCATAGAGCCATGGATATATTCCGAATCTTTTAAGGGCGGAGCTAAATCTTGGATACCTTTTCCATCAGCACCATGACAAGCAGCACAAATAGAACGGAATAATTGCAAACCTTTGGTTCGGTTATCTACTACATTGGTTGATTTAACGAAAATTGGATTTAACTCTTTTTTCTCATGATTGTTGATAGCTATCGACAAATTATTTTTAAGCAAAGCCAGTGGTTTTTGAGTATTTAAATATTGTACTTCTTTTCCATCAAGACTACTGACAATTGCCTCTTGAAAAACCGGTTCTTTGGCATATTTTTTTTCTATTTGTGCGAGCATTGGTAAAATGCCTTGATCACCCGTTTTGAGCCAAGTATTTAATGCAAAAGCCAAGTAAAGGTCAATTGTTTCATTATTTTGTGCCAACAATTGGGTGCTAATCGCTTTTATTTTTGCTATGTTTGGAACCGTGGCAAAATGTTCAGAAAGACCTAAAGCATGGGCAATCAATGCGGGTTGTTGCGATTTTGTTAAGACATCAGATAGATTGGCGAAAGTCAAGGCATTTAGGCCATCTAAGACATACAGTGCATGAATAGCCGTTGAATATTCATTGTTGGTTTCAGTAAGAGCGACCAAATCTTTTATAATGGTTTTATCTTTTTTCTGAATTAATATTTGTTGCACCCGGTCTCTCAACCAACCATTTGGGTGATTCATTAATGCCAATAAATCTTTATTCGTTGCTTTGGTCAAATCTGGTATTGCGTGGAGCCTTGTCGTTTTATTCACCACTTTCAAGATACGTCCTGCATTTTGCAAAGTATCTAATTTCTTATTGGCTAATTGCTCGGCTAAATATTGAGAAATATAGGCTTTGTGCTGAATAATTCCTCGGTGCATATCCACAATATACATCGCTCCATCTGGTCCATTAAACAAATTAACGGGACGAAAACCTTCATCGGTTGAGGCAATAAATTCTTTTTCTGCTATTGCTTGGGTTGCAACCGTTTGAATATGGTCAAAGCTTACCGTATTGCGTTTGATAAGATTCGCTTCGGGTACACACACAAACGCATTTTGGTTAAAAGCTTTAGGAAAAGCACCGCCTCTGTAAATCATTGGACCACAAGAAGCCGACACTTCTGTTAAGTACCCTCTTTCGTCTAAAACACCTTTTTGATACCCTCGATTAACGGAGGTTTGATGAATTGGAAAAACTTTATTATTGGTTAATTTTTGTCCTTCAGCAACCAAGGGTTTAAAATATTTATTCCTGATAACCTTGTTTGGTAAAACATAATCACCTTGTAACTGAACACTGTTGTTATTGTAATAAAGTCGTCCGAAATTATCTTTCGTAATTCCCCATTGTCCACGATAGGAAGTTGGTTCTTTTAGCCATTTTCCATTTTTAAGCTGATATCTAAAATTATAATTGGCGTTATAAATCCAGTTATCAATATTCATCATCAAGCCGTTTGAGGTATGCTCAACATTCCCTCCTTCCGCATAAATTGGGTCAACAAGCGTTTTTTTACCAGGCTTATCGTTTTTAATTTCTACAAACCAAAGTTTTGGGCCGTCGGAATAAAGTAAACCACCGTAAACATGAGCTAAGGCACGTGGCAGCACTAGTTTATCTAAAAAAACTTTTGAATGGTCGATAATGCCATCTTTGTCAAGGTCTTCCAAAATCTTA
>JBBAKZ010000423.1:0-2811 GCA_040403275.1 Arcicella sp.
AACTCAAAAGAAAAGTAACTTGACGGGTAACGTGGCACAAATTAATGCAAAATCTATCGAAAACTTACCTGTACTCACGGCAGAACAAGCCATTCAGGGAAGAGCTGCGGGTGTTTTTGTAGAATCTGGAAATGGTAAAGTTGGTCAGGGTATGAAAATGCGTATCCGTGGAGCATCATCGGTTTCTGCGGGTAATGAACCACTTTACGTAATTGATGGAATACCCATGACAACAACGCCAGGCGGTTCGGCAGGTAATACGCCAAACCCAATGGCAGATATCAACTTCAACGATGTTGAATCAATTGAAATTTTGAAAGATGCCTCAGCCGCTGCTATTTACGGAGCAAGGGGTTCTAATGGAGTTGTATTGTTAACAACCAAGCGTGGTAAATCAGGAAAAACTAACATTAATTTAAGCTATTTTACGGGTTCAAGTGAAGCAACTGGACACCGTGAATTCTTTAATACGGCTCAATACGTTGATTTTTTTAGAGAAGCAAGAACGAATGGTGGATTCTCGGTATCAGGTGCTGAAACCCGTTTTACTCGTTATGCGGTAGGTGACAAAACAAGATGGTCAGATCCAACATCGCCCAACTATACTGATACGAATTGGGAAAATACGGTTCTCAGAAAAGGAAGTATTAATCAGTTCGATTTGAACATGAATGGTGGTAATGACAAAACTAAATTTTATGCCTCTGGTCAATACAGTAAGCAAGAAGGTATTATTCTAAAAAATAGTTTTGAGCGGATTAGTAGCCGTTTCAACCTTGACCACAAGGCATCAGATAAATTAACGATCGGCTTGAATGCGAACATTGCTCGTACCTTCAATACCCGCTTAGCTAATGACAATGCTTTTTCAACACCATTGCAGATTATCGCTTTAGCACCACTATCCCCAATTTATGACCCAAGAACGATTACGCCTTCAAACCCAAGAGGAGACTATTCAGATACTTATAACGGTGCTGCTGTTACCCAGTATTATAACCCACTTGTGAGTATCGACAATTCCGACAATACCACTGAAACGTACCGTATTATTGGAAATGTATTTGGACAATACAATATCTTACCAAGCCTTTCATTCCGTACAGAGTATGGTGCTGATATGTCATTCAGAAACGATGACCAATACTTCGGAAAGAAAACGGTAAGGAATTCAGTAAATGCTGGAAATGGTGAATCGTTTAAGCAAAACATTACTATATTCAACTACAATACCAATAACTTTTTCTCATTCAATCAGGTTTTTGCACAAAAGCACGATTTGAATCTTGTGGTTGGTATGAGTTATCAGCAATCGAAAAGAACTTCAATTGATGCTACGGGTCGTAATTTACCGAGTGATGCCTACAAGACCATCGCTTCGGCAGCTACCAAAGCAGATGCTAACTCATTCGAGAGATCTTTTTCATTCCTGTCTTATTTTTCAAGACTTAATTACAAATTTGACAATAAATACCTATTGGGATTGAGTGGTCGTATTGACGGTTCTTCTCGTTTTGGAGCAAATAATCGTTATGGTTTCTTCCCCGCAGCCTCAGTTGGTTGGATTTTGTCAGAAGAAAATTTTATCAAGAATATTAATCAAATCAGTTTCTTGAAAATCCGTGGTAGCTATGGTTTAACGGGAAATGCTGAAATCAATAACTTTGGTAGTTTAGGATTATACTCGGCTCAAAATGCTGCTGGAAGTTCTGCTGGTTATGCAGGTATTCCAGGACAACGCCCAAGTCAATTAGAAAATCCTGATTTGAAATGGGAGAAAACGTTACAAACTGATATTGGACTTGAAATTGGTTTTTTCAACAATCGAATTTCTGCCGAAGTTGATTATTACTCAAAAAATACAACTGATTTACTCTTAAACGTAAACGTGCCAGGTACAAGTGGATTTTCTTCACTTTTGAAAAATGTAGGTGAATTAGAGAATAAAGGTTGGGAGTTCGTTTTGAGAACTGATAACAAATTTGGTGATTTGACTTGGAGATCATCTTTTAATGCGGCAACCAATGCCAATAAAATCTTGAATCTTCAAGGTCAAGTTATTACAGGAGGATTCCTTAACCGTGCCGTTGAAGGACAACCTTTGAGCGTTTTCTTCGGTCCTGAATATGCTGGCGTTGACCCCGCAAATGGTGATGCACTGTACTATTTGAATACCAAGAAAACGGATGGTTCTCTTGACAAAACAAAAACTAATGATGTAAACTTGGCGGAGAATGTGGCTATCGGTAATCCAAATCCAAAATGGATAGGCGGTTTTACCAACGATTTCAGTTATAAAGGACTTGATTTGAGTATTACATTGCAAGGCGTTTACGGCAATGATGTTTACAATGGGGGTGGTAAATTTATGTCTGCTAATGGAGATTTTTATGACAACCAAACCATCGACCAGCTAAATCGTTGGAAAAAAGCGGGTGATATTACCGATGTTCCTCAAGCACGTTTCTTGGGTGGTAACGGAACGGCTGAATCTTCTCGATATTTATCAGATGCTAGTTATACTCGTTTGAAAACCGTAACGATTGGTTATAATTTTCCAAAATCAATAACTGATAAAATCAAATTAACTAAGCTGAGAATTTATGCAACGGCGAACAATTTAGCAACTTTTACAAAATATAAAGGTTGGGACCCAGAAGTTAATACAGACTATCTCACTGGAATTGCTGCTGGTAATGATTTTTATTCAGCACCACAGCCCAAAACAATTACGGTAGGTTTAAATCTTGGTTTCTAACATTCGAAACCAAATAATTATTTAGACTATTAAAATCGAACAAATAGACTTTT
>JBBAKZ010000424.1:0-450 GCA_040403275.1 Arcicella sp.
TGTGGTGATAATTTTTAGGCCATCTCTATACAAATCTAAATCAACATCACTCGAATCGGCCCATTTTTCTAAAGCTTTTGCTACGGCAGTTTTAAAATAATTACTGGTACCATCATATGCCGTTTCTTCATTAACTTTCAAGACAATCGGTAATTTTATCAACGATTCGTATTCAGATTTTGACAAATAATTTGCCTTCACCATCCGAGACAAAACTGTATTTCTTCTGACCAACGATTTATCATAATTCCTTCTGGGATTATACGTATTGGTTGCTTTTTGCATTCCTACCAACACCGCTGCTTCTTGAATTTTAAGGCTATCAGGAGAGGTATTGAAATAAGTCTTTGCGGCTACTTTAATCCCGTAAGAATTACTACCAAAATCAACGGTATTCAAATACCATAAAATTATTTCATCTTTGGTATAGTATCGTTCTAATTTCACAGC
>JBBAKZ010000424.1:460-2810 GCA_040403275.1 Arcicella sp.
GCCAGTCATCCTTTTTTAGTCACCCCTTCCTTCTTCCGGGTTTTGAAAAGGTTTTTAGCTAATTGTTGCGTAATGGTACTTCCACCACCCCGCTCACTTGCGCCGGTGACTACGCCAAGCGCCACTCCAAACAATGCCCTAAAGTCAATTCCAGAGTGTTGATAAAAACGTGAATCTTCCGTGGCTACTAATGCTTTGACTAAATAGGGAGAAAGTTCTTCATAATTTTTAATTGGGGTACGATTTTCTAAGAAGTATTTTCCCATCAAAACGTTATCAGAAGAATAAATTTCGGAAGATTGGGATAGTTTTGGATTCTGTAATTCTCCAACCGAAGGCATTTCACCAGTGAGATACAAGAAATTTGTCTGAATACAAAATATATAGAAAAATGCAGCAAAAACGGTCCAACCAAAAATTTTCCAGTATTTTTTAATGCGATTATAATAAAAAGAATCTTTACCAACACGTTGAACAACGGCAGCTTTAACCTTGTCTTTTGTACTCGAATAGGTTCCCCTTACAATATCAAGTCTTGTATAAAAAGTGGCCACCTTTTCCCCTCCAAATATTTTTACCAACAAAATATCTACTTGAATCCATAACCATTGTAGGGCATTTAACAAGGAAGTAGTGAGGGTAATCCAAAGATTTTGAATGAGTTGCTTTATTTTGTCCATCTTAAACTTTTTTGCGTATCTAAAATAAGGGACAATTTACGATAAAAGTTTGGAAAGATTGAGGTGTCATAAAAGTTAAAGCGTTAAACCGTTAAAGAATTCAGAAAAAATGTTTCCAATCTTATACGGTTTAACGCTAAACAATAATCAACCTAATCACTTATTTCTTCACAAAACTTAGCGAAGCTGAATTCATACAAAAACGTTTTCCAGTTGGTTTTGGACCATCATCAAAAACGTGACCCAAATGTGCACCGCAACGGCTACACAATACTTCATCACGGGACATTCCGTGTGAATTATCAGTTGCCACCAAAACGTTGTCTTTTTTGAGTGGCGCCCAAAACGATGGCCAACCCGTACCCGATTCAAATTTCGTATCCGAAGTAAATAGTTCTTGCTTGCAACAAACACATATATATTTTCCTTTTTCGTGATTATCCCAAGTATCCCCGGTATAGGGGCGTTCGGTACCTTTTTGACGGGTAACGGTATACTGTTCGGGGGTTAATTGCTTTTTCCATTCCATTTCAGTTTTGGTTACTTCAAACTTTTTGGGCTTGTCTTGCTGTGTGTAACTACTACAAGCCATAATGATGATTCCCATAAATAGAATTACGCCTAAATTTTTCATGTTATTGTTTATGTTTTTGTGATTTTAAAAATGAAAATTAACCCTAAAAGGGCAGTTATCGACAAAACTTCTGCTCTATACTATATACGAAATAAAATATGAAAAAGTTTTTACAAATTTATCTATCTGATAATCAGCGGTTGGCAAGTAAAATGACCAAAGAGTGAAAAAATATTTTCCATTCAGATTTGTATAGAAAAAAAGAAAGCCCTAATTTTGCAACATCAAACACAGAGAGCTGGCAGAGTGGTCGATTGCGGCAGTCTTGAAAACTGTTGACTGTTACAGGTCCGGGGGTTCGAATCCCTCGCTCTCTACATTTTTATCCTTTGAACAAAAAAAACCTCTATATTCGCCATGTAGAGGTTTTTTTGTTCAAGTAAAATTCAACTTCAGATTAACAGATTTTATGATAAAAAAAATATTTTATATTTATTATATAACCTATTGAATATCAATTATTTATAAGATACCCATTTACAATAATAACTCCTAATTACATATTCCGATGAAAGTAGCATAATTGATTTGTCCAGATACTTACCTTTGAATGATCAATAAATTAGAAGATACCTATTTTGTATTATTTATTACGGTGGGCCTTGACATGAATAGCTTTTACTAAAATCAACCAAGAACCTCAGGCCCATAAGCAACCAAACATAAGCAACCAAAAATGCACTTTTTCTACTCCGAGCAACTTTCATTTTCATTCCGTTTCTCATGGTTACTACACCTGCTTCTTGGCAGTATTCTTCCATAAAGGTTGGATTAATCATACTGCCTCGGTGAATTCTCTGAAAGCCATGGCTCTCCAAAAAAGGTTCAAAATATTTGAGCGTATGAGCTACCACTTGCTTACTTCCATCCCTCATGATGAAAGTAGTATAATTGATTTGCCCGATGAGCATTACGACAAAATTGACGGGCACGTTAAGTCTGGTTTTATAATTTAATACGATTCTGTTTCGATTAGTCGTAATTTGATACGTTTTCATAAATAATTAGTAGTTTTTGACCCAATAGCTCATGGGGC
>JBBAKZ010000425.1:0-1645 GCA_040403275.1 Arcicella sp.
GTCAATGCGCCCGTTCCACTTGAGGAAACGGGTGGAGAATTAGCCTTTAAAGATGTTTCAGGTGGAGTTCTGCCAGGTATTTCTAATTGGGCAGGTTCACTTGGTGGAGAGTACAGCACCGCAGGTAAATTTATTAGTTTAAAAGGTAATTATTTCGTAGCACTTGATGGCTATTATCGTTCTTCATTCTCTTCAAGTGCCTCTCCATCACAATTTTTGAACATTGATGGTTACGCTTTAGTAAATGGAAGGGTTGGTTTTCGTGCCTCAAATGGCATATCCATTTTGGTGTGGGGTCGTAATCTTTTGAATAAAGATTATTTTGAACAATTATTACCTGCTGCTGGAAATGCTGGTCAATACGCAGCGGTATTAGGCGATCCAGGAACGTATGGCACAACGATTAGGTATACATTCTAATCAATATTAAGCATTTTCCAATTAGTAAAAAATTAATAAATTGGGGGTGAATTGATGTTGTGGCAGACTTACCATATAAACCCAATAACGGCTTGGCAAATCAAAAAAGAGGGAAAGGTATTATTTAACCCTAAATCATTTTGGTAATGCAACGAGAATGATGTATTTTCAAAATCATTTAAAACCATCCATAACCCATGAAACAATTATTACTACTAATTAGTCTTACTTTTACCGCCATTTTCACCGCTTTTTCCCAACAAAATACGCCATCCATTGGCCCAGAAAATGGCACTTTGGTCATAGTAGGTGGTGGCAAAGTACCCGCAGAAGTATGGGCAAAATTTATAGAATTAGCGGGAGGCGAAGGGGCAAATATTGTGGTGATTCCTACGGCATTGGGTGATTCAAGCATCAAAGCAAGCAAAGGTTTTTCTTCAGAAAAGGAATTGCTCGAAAAATTTGGGGTCGCCAAAGTGACCGTTCTGCATACTATTGACCCCAAAGAAGCTAATAGCGAAGCCTTCATTGCGCCACTTAAAAAAGCAACAGGCGTATGGTTTGTGGGTGGCCGACAATGGCGTTTGGCGGATTCTTATCTCAATACGCTCGCCCACAAAGAATTCAAAAATTTACTCAATCGGAATGGCGTGATAGGCGGTACTTCCGCAGGCGCAACGATTCAAGGTTCATTTCTTTTTCGAGGAGATTCTAAATCAAATACTATTTTAGAAGGCGACCACCTTGAAGGCTTAGATTTTATTCATCATGTTGCTATCGACCAACATATTCTACCCCGAAATCGCCAATTTGATTTAATTTCCACCATCAAAAAACACCCAAATCTTTTAGGCATTGGGATTGATGAAAGTACGGCAATCGTGGTTAAAAAAGACCAATTTGAAGTCATTGGAAATTCGGTTGTAGCCATTTATGACGTGGCCAATTTTGAAGGAAAAGCAGCCAATCCTTCGGGAGAATCGGGGAATAATGGATCATTTTTCTTCTTGAGTAAAGGTCAAAAATTTAACTTGAAAGACCGTAAAATTTCAAAATAACTGAAAATTTAATTTCTTAACATAAAAATGTCAAATCAAAAATCAACTTTTGCCTTAAATGAAGACTGGACCGTTGTCTTTTATGGGTTTCTCATTATTGGACTCACATTAATCGGTTTAAAAATACCCAATCCAACTTTTGGCTGGAAGGACTCTTCCGAACTTTT
>JBBAKZ010000425.1:1655-2803 GCA_040403275.1 Arcicella sp.
TGTTATCCGTTTCCAATTTATTAAACATCATTTTTGTTTTTGGTGTCGTTTACGCCATTGCAATTTTGGCATCCGCCACCTTGGGTAAAAGTGCCATCGCCACGGCTAAAGGTTTTCCAGTTGTCTTTCTTTTAACAACAATCGCCCTAATTTTGGCAGGAAATGCATTTTTAAAAAATTGGAATCTCGAGGCGGTTATTTTTAGCCTTTCCATTGGCTTGATTATCAGTAACTTTTTTACGGTTCCAACGTGGTTGAAAGATTCACTTTCTACCGAATTATTCGTGAAAATCGGCTTGGTACTTTTGGGAACGAGCGTCATTTTTGGGGATATTCTCAAAGCAGGTTCTTTGGGTTTAATTCAAGCGCTATTAGTCGTAATTTCGGTTTGGTATTTCGCTTTTTGGATTTCCAAGAAATTAGGTATTGACGAAGAAATGGCCATTATGCTTTCTAGTGCGGTTTCGATTTGTGGGGTTTCCGCAGCGATTGCAACTTCAGGCGCCATAAAAGGCGATTCAAAGAAATTATCTTACGTCATTTCTTTGGTATTAATTACCGCAATTCCGATGATAATTTTCTTGCCATTTATTGCAAAAGCGCTCAATCTTTCCGAAGAAGTCACGGGTGCGTGGCTAGGCGGAACGATTGATACCACGGGAGCCGTAATCGCTTCGGGAAGTCTGGTGGGTGAAACAGCGTTGAAAATCAGTACGATTGTTAAATTTTCGCAAAATGTACTGTTAGGTTTTGCGGCTTTTGCCATTTCAGCTTATTGGACTTATACCAATAATCAATCAGAAACGGTAAAGGAATCAAAACCAACGGTTGGCGTAATTTGGGAGCGTTTTCCAAAATTTGTAATAGGATTTATTGCCGCATCTTTGATATTTTCATTTGTGATTCCTTCCGAAACCATTGACAGCGTAAAAGGCGTGTTAAAATCATTGCAAGGACTTTGGTTTGCCTTGGCTTTTACGAGCATTGGATTAGAAACCAAATTCTCGGATTTGTTTAATGAAGAAGGTAAAAAACCGCTTTATGCTTTTTTGATTGCGCAATTATTTAATGTCTTTATTACCTTGGCAATTGCTTATTTTCTTTTTGGATAATAATTGTTTCAATACAGAATCTAAATTTTCCTGATT
>JBBAKZ010000426.1:0-323 GCA_040403275.1 Arcicella sp.
CTCCCATTTTAGGAATGAACCTTTTTATTACTTCAACTCACTCGCTTTAATATCTCTAGTCCATTTTTGTTCTCCTTTAGAATCAAAAATACTGATTTTTAATACTCTTTCTTTCAAGGTTCCAGTAACTTCGCAGAGGGCAAAGTTTCTTTCTGTAAATAATGTTCCTTCCACAACGGGCGAATTTTCTTCAGCTTTTATAGGTTTTGCAGGTCCCGCTGTGAAAGGCGAAACCGTCAAATCGTACAAAGGATAATTTTCTCCTGAACGGTCTAATTTTTGAAGAACCGTATGATGACGATCGCCGGTGACACACATCACGC
>JBBAKZ010000426.1:333-2794 GCA_040403275.1 Arcicella sp.
TCGGCTCTTTCAGCTTCATAATTTGCCATTGTTTCAAAAACTTTCGCTGGATTTACCACTTGTCCACCTGATACTATTATTTTGAAAGTGGCAGGACTGCTAATCAGGGCATCAATTAACCAATTCAATTGTTTTTTTCCGAAGAAATCACGGTTGGGATTATGGTCATCATCAGGCGCTCTAAACCAACGGTCGTCCATCATAAAAAATTGAACATCTCCCCACTGGAAAGTGCCTGTACAACCTTCGTCCTTAAAAATAAAATTGGGATTAGCCCAAAATAACTTAAACATTTCTAGTGCCAGATCTTTATTGCCAAAAGAACGGTCGGAATCATTATTCGCAAAATCATGGTCATCCCAGATAGCGTAATGATGCGTGCTTCCCAACAATGGCTGCATTTCTGGCACATTGCGTGAGTGCGTATTTCGGTGAATCATTCCCGTACGAGTACCCCAATCTGCCTCACGATAATAGAGATTATCACCGCCCCAAACCATAAAATCGGGCTTTTTATCGTAAATAGACTTGAAAATTTCATTATGCGCACCGTAGCCATTGCCTGGTCGGTCGGTTTCCGATTCATTTACATAATTACAACTTCCCAAAGCAAATTTAAAGTTGGGAGGGTCTTTTCTGTATTGCCAAAGCGCTTGCGTTTGGAAAGCCAACGGATAATTACGAGGAATAACTTTATTATTCAAGAATACTTCGTAAGTATATTTTTTTCCCATCGTCACTTGGTCACAAACAATTTTTGCGGTAAAGCCATCCTTTTTTGTCGTCAGAACTTCTTCCGTAGTCATCTTTTTAGCAGGTGCGCCTTGTTCCCAGTACACAAATTTTACTTTGGCCGGTTTTTCGGTTTGTACCCATAGCATGACCTCTTTCATCTCGGAATAACCAACCATTGGGCCATTTTTGATTTGGGCATTGGTGAATGTCGCTTGTACAATTAAGAGGAGGATTAATAGTTTTTTCATTTGGAAATATTCAGTTTATTGACACAGTTTAATTGTTGGATTGGGCGTATCTTTGCAAAAAAATCAAGAAATAAATGTCATATTACCACATTCAATCCATTCCACTGACCGATTTAGCCGAGCAATTTGGCACGCCTTTGTACGTCTATGACGCAGACAAAATTATCGAAAAAATTTCCATTCTCCGTGATTCTTTCAAGAATGTTAATCTAAAGATAAAATACGCTTGCAAAGCCAACACCAATCTGGCGATTTTGAAATTGATGCGGAAATACGGCGTGGAAATTGACGTAGTCTCGCCCGAAGAATTACGTTTGGCATTAATGGCTGGTTTTGAGGGTTCACAAATCACTTTTACCCCCAGTGGTGTATCGTTTGATGAAATAGAATTGGCGGCAGAATTGGGAACCAGAATTAATTTAGATAATCTTGACGTACTCGAAAAATTCGGTCAACGTTATGGCAATAAAAAAGGAGCATTGATTCGCTTGAAACCGCACGTTTTTGGGGGTGGCAACGAAAAAATTATGAGGGCTCATCCAGAATCTAAGTTCGGCATTTCGATTCATCAAAAAGAAGAAATTTTGGCCATTGTTGAAAAATATGATATGAAAATTATCGGTTTGCATCAGCATACGGGTTCGGATGTGAAAAATGCAGATGCTTTCACCAAAGCGGCTTCGGCAATTTTAGAGATGGCTTTCAGTTTTAAAGACTTAGAAATCATTGACTTAGGTGGAGGATTTAAAGTTTCTTATCAAGCAGGGGATATCCTGACTGATATGGCAGAAGTGGGCGAAACATTAACTAATGCTTTTCTTGATTTCTCAGAAAAATATGGACGTGAATTGCAATTATGGTTCGAACCGGGCAAGTTTTTGGTCAGTGAAGCGGGTACATTTTTGACTACCGCAAACGTGGTAAAAATTGACCCAATCAAGACCTTTGTGGGCGTAAATTCGGGCTTAAATCATCTGGGCAGACCCATGATGTATGGGGCATATCACGATATTTTTAATGCTTCAAATCAAGATGAATCTGAACAAGATGAATACCGAGTAGTAGGGTATATTTGCGAAACGGATACTTTTTCATGGACTCCCGAAGGCAAACAAGGCGAACGCTTGATGACCAAAGTAACGGCTGGAGATATTATTGCCATGAAGAATGCGGGTGCTTACTGTTTTTCAATGGCTTCTCAATACAATTCGAGGTTATTGCCAGCGGAGGTTTTGGTAATTAATGGCGAAGCAAAATTGGTTCGCAAGCGAGATACTTTTGCAGATATTGTTAGGAATTTGGTGGATGTAGAAATATAAGGCTTTGTCATTGAGAGTGGAACGAAGTAATCCATTTGATGATTGAAGGATTGTTTGGTTACGCTTTCATCATACCAGCAAATTACTTCACTGCATCCGCAATGACATCACTTGAATATTTTAAAACAAATATCCAATACCTAAAGTAAGCCCCATCGT
>JBBAKZ010000427.1:0-2773 GCA_040403275.1 Arcicella sp.
TTGGCCAAACGTGACTCCGAGTGGAATGCCCCTTTGTTTGAATTTCACGGAATTACGGTTGATTGTATTGATAAACACGAACCCAATACCGACGAACGCCGTCAGGCCTATTTAGCGGATATTACTTACGGAACAAATAACGAATTTGGTTTCGATTACCTCCGGGACAACATGGCTCGGACGCCCGAGGAACAAGTGCAACGGAAGCATCACTACGCCATGGTCGATGAGGTCGATTCAGTATTGATTGATGATGCTAGAACGCCTTTAATTATCTCTGGGCCTATGGCTCGTGGCGATGAACAAGAATATGATGCCTTCAATCCTTTGGTGGCAAAAATGGTGGAGCAACAAAAGAAAATTGTGCAAGACCATTTGATTGAAGCGAAGAAATTGATTGCAGCGGGTGATAAAAAAGCGGGTGGTTTGGCTTTATTCCGTGCTTTCAGAGGTTTTCCGAAGGCTCGTCCGGTGATTAAATACCTTTCTGAAACGGGGATTAAGCAGATTATGCAGGAAACGGAAAATATTTATTTAGCTGAAAATCAGAAATTGATGCCCGAAGCAGATGCTCCGTTGATGTTTACGATTGAAGAGAAAAATAATCAGGTGGAAATGACAGAAAAAGGGCTTACTTTCATGACTCGTATGGTTGAAAATCCTGACTTCTTTGTCATTCCTGACCTTTCGGTTGATTTGAATAACATTGAGAAAAAAGAAGGAATTACAGAACAAGAACGTTTGATTGAAAAAGAAGCACTTATTCGTGATTATTCTGCTAAAACGCAAAGAATTCATACGGTAAGTCAATTATTGAAGGCGTATTCTTTATTCGAGAAAAACGTTGAATACATCGTTGATGAAAATGATGGAAAAGTAAAAATCGTGGATGAATCAACGGGTCGTATTATGGACGGCCGCCGTTATTCCGACGGTTTGCACCAAGCCATTGAAGCCAAAGAAAATGTAAATATTGAAGATGCTACGCAAACGTATGCGACGATTACGTTACAAAACTTTTTCAGAATGTACCACAAATTATGCGGTATGACGGGAACGGCGGAAACGGAAGCGGGTGAATTTTGGACGATTTATAAATTGGATGTAATCACGATTCCGACCAACCGTAAAATGTCGAGATTTGACCATGAAGATAAAGTTTACAAAACCGTTCGTGAAAAATACAGTGCCGTAGCAGATGAAATTCAAGAGTTAGTAGAGGCTGGTCGCCCGATTTTGGTGGGTACAACGTCGGTTGATAACTCTGAATTATTAAGTCGTATGTTGTCGATTCGTAAAATTCAACATAATGTATTGAACGCCAAACAACACGCCCGTGAGGCGGATATTGTTGCGGAGGCTGGACAATCTGGGAAAGTGACCATCGCTACCAACATGGCAGGTCGTGGAACGGATATTAAATTATCGCTGGAATCACGTGAGGCGGGAGGATTAGCGATTGTGGGTACAGAAAGACACGAATCTCGCCGTGTAGACAGACAGTTGCGAGGGCGTTCTGGTCGTCAGGGAGATGTGGGTTCAACCCAATTTTTCCTTTCTTTAGAAGATGATTTGATGCGTAAATTTGGCTCAGACCGTATCGCTAAAGTCATGGACAGAATGGGCATGGAAGAGGGCGAAGTGATTCAACATTCGATGATTACTTCTTCGGTAGAAAGAGCACAAAAGAAAGTAGAAGAAAATAACTTTGGGATTCGTAAACGCCTCTTGGAATACGATGACGTAATGAATTACCAAAGAAATGCCATCTACAAACGTCGTCAAAATGCCCTTTTTGGCGAACGTTTAGCCTTGGATATTGCCAATAATACCTACGATGTCTGTTCAGAATTGGTACAAAGTAATCCAAATTACGATGAATTAGAATTACGTTGTATTGAGATTTTGGGAATTCAACCGCCTTTTGGTCGTGATGAAATTGGCAAACTTAATACGCAACAAAGAACAACTCGTTTGTATGAAGCGGCTGAAGAACATTATCAAGCCAAGAATAAAGGTTTGATGACCAAAGTGGTTAATTTTGCGAAGGAAGCTTTGGCACACAAATACACGGGGATGCAAGTGCCTATTGTGAGCGGAAGCATAATGTCGAATATGTTTGCCGACGCCCAAGAAACGATTGATACGAATGGTAGAAAATTGATTCAAGAAATGGAAAAAACCATCGCTTTGAGTTTGATTGACCAAGAGTGGAAAGAGCATTTGAGAGACATGGATGATTTGAAACAATCGGTTCAAAATGCTTCTTACGAACAAAAAGACCCTTTGCTGATTTATAAATTTGAAGCCGTCAAATTGTTCGAGCGTTTTTTAAGTAGAATCAATATCGACACGGTAAGTTTCTTGATGAAAGCGGATATGCCAGAAATTCAAGAAGCCCAAGCACCAAAACCACAAACGAGACAAACACCACAGCCAAAATTACAAACCCAAAAAGATGATGCCTTATCGTCACTATTAGGTGGTTTGGCCGGTGGAAGAGGAGACGAACAAGATTACCACGACCCAAGTGAGAGAACCGTTGAGAAAATTTCTCCACGGCAAGCCGTAAAAATTGCCGACAGAAATCAACGAGTTACGGTTCAATACCGAGACGGTTCGATTAAAGAAAACGTCAAATATAAAACCGTTGAACAGGATGTAGAAAAAGGAACGGCCATTGTGATTGCGTAGATAATTTTGAGTATAAAAAAAGCCGTTTCGGGAGACTGAGACGGCTTTTTTGGGTTTTAAATATGAGTTCTACTGAAAA